>CAVPQF010000085.1:0-36324 GCA_963707225.1 uncultured Gammaproteobacteria bacterium | reverse complement strand
GCCGGCGGTACCGGCGGCCATGGTCAGCGCGGAGACCACCTTCACCCACACCGGAATCGCGAAACCGCCGGCGGGATCGCCGTCGATGCGCAGGAAACCCAGCCACACCGGCAGGTGGTCGAACTGGTGCGCGGCGGTGGCACCGGCCAGCGCCAGCGCGATGATGCCCATGCTCTTCTGCGCGTCGTTCATGCCGTGCGCGACGCCCATGGCGCTGGCCGACACGATCTGCGCCTTGCCGAAGAAGAAGTTGACGAACGGGGTGCGTCCGAAGCGGCGCGACCAGCCGTGCCGCCTCGCGAACCAGGCCAGCAGCGCATACAGCGCGCCCATCAGGATGAAGCTGATGATGAAGCCGGCCAAGGGCGAGAGCACCATGGGGATGATCACCTTGGGAATCACGCCGTGGCCCTTCAGCCAGCTGCCTTCCACCCAGATCACCGAGGCGAAATTGTTGTTCGAGGCAGCCAGCGCCGCGCCCACCAGCGAGCCCACCAGCGCATGGCTGGAACTGGACGGCAGGCCCAGCCACCAGGTGATCAGGTTCCACACGATCGCCGCCAGCAGCGCGCAGATCAGCAACTGCGGGCTCATCTCGATCACCCCGGCGTTGATCAGCCCGGAGGCGATCGTGGCCGCCACCGCGGTGCCCATGAACGCGCCGGCCAGGTTCGTGCCCGCCGCCAGCAGCACCGCCTGGCCGGGGGTGAGCACCTTGGTCGCCACCACCGTCGCGATCGAGTTGGCGGTGTCGTGGAAACCGTTGATGTAGGTGAAGACGAGCGCGATCACCACCACCGCGATGACAATGCTCATGCGCGGCCCCCGGCCATGGACGGGCGGACGCTCGGTGCCGGCGCCGCCGGGCAGTGCGGAATGCGCAGGGTCACGGGTGGCCTCAGGAGTTCTTCAGGACGATCGAATAGACGATGTTGCCGACGTCGCGGCACTTGTCGATGGCCTTCTCGATCAGCTCGAACAGGTCCTTGGCCAGCATCGCCCGCATCACGTCGCCGCCCTCGATGTACAGCGTGCGGTACGGCGCCAGCAGCATGCGGTCGCCTTCCGACTCCAGCGCCTGCAGGCGGTCCTGCAGCTTCTTCACCGGGTCGATGCGCAGGCCGCGGCGCAGCTCGCCGATCATCTCGGCAACCACCTCGCTGGAACGCTGCAGCACCAGGGCGCGCTGGGCGAAATCCACCCCGACCAGGCGGTCGGAGACGATCTCGTAGCGCTCGGCGAACTTCTCGATGCTCTTGGGGATCTTGTACAGCGACGAGTTCAGCGCCTCGATGTCCTCGCGATCGAGAGCGGTGACGAAGGTGTTCACCAGTTCCTCGCTGATCTGCGCGGCCAGTGCCTTCTCGCGCGCCCGGGTGGCGGTGAACGCGGCCATCACCGCGCACTGGTCGGGCTGGGTCAGCAGTTCGTGCAGGGCCTTGGCGCTTTCGCAGACGGTGGCGGCGCTCTGTTCGAGCAACCCGTAGAACCTGTCGCCTTTGCCGAAAATCGTCTGCAGTGAAAACATGCTGGCCATGCCTGAGGGAACGAGATGACGGGAATGTTACAGGACTGTCGTGCTGCCCTGCATCAATGCCCGGCCCTGCCGGGGTGATGCGAAAGCCCCGCAGCCCTTACACTGTGCCCATGCAGCCTCCCCCGTCATCACCGCGATGCTGACCGAAATCGCGCTCGTCCTCGTGCTGGCCCTGTGCAACGGCTTCTTCGCCCTGTCGGAGATGGCGCTGGTGGTCTCGCGCAAGAGCCGCCTCAAGCAGATGGCCCGGAACAGCCGCAAGGCCGCCATGGCCCTGCGTCATGCCGAGGCGCCGGAGCACTTCCTGTCCACCGTGCAGGTCGGCATCACCCTGGTGATGCTGATCACCGGTGCGGTCGCCGGCGATGCGCTGGGCGGCCATATCGCCGATGCCCTGCAGGGTGAGCATCTGGCGTGGCTGCAACCGTACTCGCGGATCATCGGCATCGCATTCGGCTTCGCGCTGATCTCGTTCATCCAGATCGTGATCGGCGAACTGGTGCCCAAGCGGCTGGCTCTGGCGGCGCCGGAAAAGGTGTCGTCGTACGTGTCCATCCCGATGCTGCTGTTGTCGCGGCTGACAGCGCCGTTCGTATGGCTGCTGAACGTTTCCAGCAACCTGCTGCTGCGCCTGCTGCGGGTCACCCGGCAAGGCAGCGGCGTGGTCACCGAGGAGGAGATCCGCCTGCTCGTCGCCGAGAGTGCCGAACAGGGCGTGCTCGACCCGGACGAACACAACATGGTCAACCGCGTGCTGCGCCTGGGCGACCGCACGGTGGACAGCGTGATGACCCCGCGCATGCGCATCGCCTGGCTGGACACCGCGGCGACCCGCGAGGAGAACTTCGAGGTGCTGCGCGAGACCCCGTATTCGTGCTACCCGGTGTACCGCGGCGACGAGAGCGACGTGGTCGGCGTGGTCGAGGTCAAGCGCCTGCTGCGCAGCTTCGCCGAAGGCACGCCGGAACTGTTCGGCCACCTGGCCAAGCCGCTGTTCGTGCCGGCCACCGCGCGCGCGCTGGACCTGCTGGAAGAATTCCGCGACGCCGAAACGCCGCTGGCCCTGGTGGTCGACGAGTACGGCGACATCGAGGGAGTGGTCACCGTCAACGACCTGCTGGCGGCCGTGGTCGGCGCCAGCCAGATCGGCCACGGCGGCGGCAACGAGGACAGCCCGATCATGCAGCGCGCCGACGGCAGCTGGCTGATCGACGGCAGCCTGTCCACCGACGACCTGCGCGAACTGCTGCAGATCGGCGAGCTGCCCGGCGAGGAGGAGCACGAGTACCGCACTGCCGCCGGCATGGTGATGTCAGCCCTGGGCCACATCCCGCAGACCGGCGAGGTATTCGCCTGGCGCGGCATCCGCTTCGAGGTGGTCGACCTGGACGGCGCCCGCATCGACAAGCTGCTGGTCACTCCCGCGCCATCGCTGGAGCTGTCGGACGACGAGCAGTAGGAGCGCACCAGCGCTTCGTAGGGCGGGCACCGCCCGCCGCCCCTGCGTACCCCACGGCACATTCAACAGCCGGCGGGCAGTGCCCGCCCTGCCGGAACCGGCTACCTGCCGTTGGCCAGCCCCGCCATCCGCTGCGCATCGGCGAGGATGCCGTGCAGCACCCGCAACTCGCGTTCGTCCGGCTGGGCGCGCTGGAACAGCTTGCGCAGGCGCAGCATGATCGTGGTGGGTTCGCGGCCCTTGTGGAAGTCGATGTCGTCCAGCGTCTGCGCCAGGTGGCGGTAGAACTGTTCCATCTGCGCCGCATCGGCGGGCGGCTCGTCGTGTTCGGGCGGCGCCGCGAGCGGCGCATCACCGAGCATCGCCACGCGCAGTTCGTAGGCCATCACCTGTACCGCCTGCGACAGGTTGAGCGAACTGAAATCGTCCACGCTGGGAATCCGCACCATCGCGTGGCAACGCGCCAGTTCGCCGTTCTCCAGCCCGGTGCGCTCGTTGCCGAACACCAGCGCCACCTGCTCGCCGCGGATCGCGGTGGCCAGCACCTGCTGCGCCGCCTCGCGCGGCGAAATCTCCGGCAGGTTCACGCCGCGCCGGCGCGCCGACAGGCCCAGCGCCAGGCTGCTGCCGGCCAGGCCGTCCACCAGGTCGGCGTGGATGCCGGCGTTGGCCAGCACGTCGTCCGCGCCCGCGGCGAGTGCATTCGCCTCCGGGTCGGGGAAACGATGCGGGCTGACCAGTTCCAGCCGCGCGAAGCCCATCGTGCGGATCGCCCGCGCCGCGCTGCCGATGTTGCCCGGATGCGAGGTGCGCACCAGCACGTAGCGGATGCGGGCGGCGAGGTCGTGGAGATCGGTCATGCGAGAAGTGGTGTTTTGCGGCTGGAGCGGGCAAGGATAGTGGACGCGGGACGGCTTCCGCCCGCCTCTGCTAGAATCGCCGGCCGCAACCCCGCTCTCTTCCAAAGTCGAAACCATGGCCAGACCACACGTCACGATCGCGGCGCGCGCCGCGCGTTCTGCAGGCAATGTGATCCTGCGCTACATGAACCGCATCGACGGCCTCAACATCGTCGAGAAGCAGCAGATGGACTTCGTCTCCGAAGTCGACAAGCTGGCCGAGGCGGAAATCATCAGGGAACTGCGCCGCGCCTATCCCGACCACGCGATCCTCGCCGAGGAAAGCGGCGCGACCGGCAAAGGTCCGCTGACCTGGGTGATCGACCCGCTCGACGGCACCCACAACTATCTGCGCGGCATCCCGCACTTCAGCGTGTCGATCGCGCTGCTGGAAAAGGGCGTGCCGATCCACGCGGTGGTGTTCGACCCGCTGCGCGACGAGCTGTACACCGCCAGCAAGGGCGACGGCGCCTACCTCAACGACCGCCGCATGCGCGTCAGCAAGCGCGAGAACCTGGGCGGCGCGATGATCGCCACCGGCTTCCCGTTCCGCCAGCGCGAGCACCTGGTGCCGCAGCTGGACATGACCCGCGCCATCCTCGGCCAGGCCGAGGACATCCGCCGCTCCGGCTCCGCCGCGCTCGACCTGGCCTACGTCGCCGCCGGCCGCTACGACGGCTACTTCGAGATCGGCCTGAAACCCTGGGACATGGCCGCCGGCGTCCTGCTGGTACACGAAGCCGGCGGCCGCTACTGCGACTTCGCCGGCCGCGACGGCATCCCGGAGAGCGGCAACATCATCGCCGGCAACCTCAACGTGGCCAAGGCCATGGTCGACGCGATCGGCCAGCAGGCGACGCCGGGCTTGCTCAAGGCTTGAGCGGTTCGCCCGATTGAAACGGATGAAGGCGCCTGCGGCGCCTTCGTTGCCTTGGGCTTCCGCCAGCCGGGCCGTACCCGTCACCGGACTCGCGGCTTTTCAGGGTGCAGCTTCGCCGCTTTCGCGCAGGAACCCGCGCAGGAACGGCACCGTGATCCGGCGCTGCGCCGCCAGCGACGCCACATCCAGCTTGTCGAGCAGATCGAGCAGTGCGCCGAGGTCGCGCGCGTAGCGGGCGAACAGCCAGTCCAGCACGCTGTCGTCCAGTTCGATGCCGCGCGCAGCGGCCTGCAGCTTCAGCACGGCGCGGCGCTCGTCGTCGTCGAGCGGCTTCAGTGCGAACTGGGTGCAGGCGCCGAGGCGCGAGCGCAGGTCGGGCAGTTCGAGGCCGAGCTGGGTCGGCGTGGCATCGGTGGCGAACAGCAGCGCGCTGCCTTCGGCGCGGGCGCGGTTGTAGAGGTCGAACAGCGCGTGCTCCGCTTCGCGGTTGCCGGCGATGGCGCCGAGATCGTCCAGCGCCAGCAGCTCGCTGCCGGCGACGCCACGCAGGGCGGCGGCGTGATCTGCAATCGTCGCCAGCGGCAGATATTGCACGCGCCGTCCCGCCGCACTGGCCGCCTGGCAGGCGGCCATCAGCAGATGGCTGCGGCCGCTGCCGCTGGCGCCGTGCAGGTAGATCCACGGCGCGCCGGGTTCGAGCGCCAGCGCCTGCACCGCGGCCAGCGCGGCGGCATTGGCGCCGGCGTGGAAATGTTCAAAGCGCTGGCGGCGCGGCCAGCGCAAGGCCAGCGGCAACTGCGGGATCATGGTTCGGCCCGGTCGTCCCTTGACGGCTCGACCGTGGCATCGACCTCGCCATCGCGATGCACGGTGATCTCGACCTCGGCGACCACCGGATCCTCCGGCCCCGCCTGGTTGTACAGCTCGCTCATGCGATAGCGCTCGATCAGGTAGCGCAGCAGCACCATGATCACCGACGCGGCCGGCAGCGCCAGCAGCACGCCGAGGAAGCCGAACAGGTAGCCGCCGGCCAGCACCGCGAACATCACCGCCACCGGGTGCAGGCCGATCTTGTCGCCGACCAGCTTGGGCACCAGCACATAGCCTTCCAGCAACTGGCCGACCGCGAACACGCCGCACACCAGCAGCACGTGCATCCAGTCGCCGTACTGCACCAGCGCCGCGATGATCGCCGCGACGAAGCCGATGATGAAGCCCAGGTACGGCACGAAGCTGAGCAGGCCGGCGACCATGCCGATCAGCGGGCCCACAGTCAGCCCCATCACGCCGAGGCCGGCGCCATAGAACACGCCCAGCGCCAGCATCACCAGCAACTGGCCGCGCACGAACGCGCCGAGGATCTTGTCCGACTCGCTCGCCAGGTGGGCAATGGCGGGCTGGATCGAGCGCGGCAGCATGGCGTCGACCTTCGCCACCAGCCGGTCCCAGTCGCGCAGCAGGTAAAACGCCACCACGGGAATCAGCACCAGGTTGGTCAGCCACATCGCGATGCCCAGGCCCGAACGCGACACCCTGCCGAGCACCGCCGTGGCGACGCCGCCGATCGAGGCCATGTGTTCCCTGATCGCGGTCAGCAGGCGGTCGCTGTCGAACGTGTGCGGGTCCAGGTGCAGGCGCGCCTGCAGCCACGGCCACACTGTGTTCTGCGCCCACTCGCCGTAGCGCGGCAGGTTGCCGACCAGGTTCTCGACCTGGCGCGCGATCAGCGGGATCAGCAGCAGCAGCACGCCGACCACCACGACCATGATCACCACGAAGACGATGGTGGCCGCCCACATGCGGTTCAGCCCCAGCCGTTCCAGCCGGTCGGCCAACGGGTCGCCCAGGTAGGCCAGCATGGCGGCCACCGCGAACGGCATCAGCACCGGCGCCAGCAGCCAGATCAGGTAAACGATGACCGCCGTGATGGCGAACAGCTGCCAGCGGCGCGAGAAGTCCTTGTCGTGATTCACGCGGCACGCCCCAGCCAGGATTGGTTATGCGTTGTTTTAATGGTCCGCACAGGGATGTGCGGGGTTTTGCGAGGGAATCGCATCCAGTCACCTCAGCCAGCGCAGGTTCGCATCCGCGCCCGGATGCGGCTCGCCCTGCAGCAGCAGGTGGCCGCCGGCGGCGAGGTTCGCGGCCAGGCCGCCCATCGGCACGGTAGCCTTGATGTACAGCAGCACGCCGTCGTTCTGTGCGCCCAGGGTGACTACCTGCTTCACCGACGGGTCGTCCTCGAGGGTCGCCACCAGGTTCGCGTAATCCATCGCCGAATCCAGCCCGCTGACCCACAACTTGCCCTCGCTGGGGCCGGCGCCGATCACGTTGAGCTGCTTGCCGATGCGATCGACCACGCCGTTGCCGGCAGCGCCGAGCAGCGCATCCGCGCTGGCTCCCTGGCCGTTCCAGCGCTGCGCCTGGCCGCCGGAGATCAACGTCCAGTCCGCGCCGCCGTCGCGCAACTTGCCGAGCAGTACGAGGCCGGTGTGGTACCGCTGGTTGACCGCGGCCAGCGCGGCCGGGTCGGCAGCGGCGACCTTGGCCGGATCCGGCGGATTGCCGTCGGGATAGACCACGTTGGTGCCGCGCGCGCCGGCCGCCGCCGCCAGGCTGGCCAGCGCCGCCTGCTCGAGCAGGTGCCCGTCGCTGCCCTGCACCAGCAGCAGCACCGGCGGCTTGATCCCCGCGCTCTGCACGCCCAGCTTCGACACCAGCCGGCGCACCGAGCCCGGCTCGAACTCCACGTCCAGGATCAGCCCGGTCGCGGCACGCTGGTACTGGAATTTCTGCACCATCGAACCGGCGTTGCCCAGCGCGTCGCCGTAACCGGGGTTGCTGCGCAGGTCCTGGCCGCCGGCGATCCGCGTCAGCACCTGGCCCAGCGCGGTGGCGAACGCCTGGTCGCGCTGGACGTCGCTGGTGTCGGCGACCGGCACGACCACTGAATATGGCGAGCCGGCAACCTGCGCGCGCAGCGGCGGCAACGCCGCAAGAAACAGCAGCAGGGTGGCGATCAACGGACGGGACAGGCGCATGGGTGTGGGCATCTTCTGGGGGAAGCTCACGGGAAGTCTGCCCAATCGCGCCCCCAGCGTCCATCGCAGCCGTCACCCAACCCGTCATGCCCGGCCGGCAACGGCGCCACAAGCTGGTAAACTTGCGCGTTTCACCCACGCCGGTTTTCGCCATGTCTGACGCCCTCACCTACCGCGCCGCCGGCGTCGATATCGACGCCGGCAATGCGCTGGTCGAACGCATCAAGCCGCTGATCAAGCGCACCTCCCGCCCCGGGGTGATGGGCAGCCTGGGCGGTTTCGGCGGCCTGTTCGAGCTGAGCGGCCGCTACAGGGAACCGGTGCTGGTGTCCGGTACCGACGGCGTGGGCACCAAGCTGAAGCTGGCGCAGATACTGAACCGCCACGACACGATCGGCATCGACCTGGTCGGCATGTGCGTCAACGACGTGCTGGTGCAGGGCGCCGAGCCGCTGTTCTTCCTCGACTACTTCGCCACCGGCAAGCTCGACGTGGACACCGCGGTGGCGGTGGTCGGCGGCATCGCGAAAGGCTGCGAACTGGCCGGCTGCGCGCTGATCGGCGGCGAGACCGCCGAGATGCCGGACATGTACCCGCCAGGCGAATACGACCTGGCCGGCTTCACCGTGGGCGCGGTGGAGAAGTCGCAGATGCTGACCGGCGCGGCGATCGTCGCCGGCGACGTGGTGCTCGGCGTGGCCTCCAGCGGCCCGCACTCGAACGGCTATTCGCTGATCCGCAAGATCCTCGAGCGCGCCGGCTGCACCCCCGACAACGGCGGGCTCGACCTCGATCTCGGCGGCGTGAAGCTGGTCGATGCGCTGATGGCGCCGACCACGATCTACGTGAAGCCGATGCTGGCGTTGTTGAAGGAAAGCCCGCTCCACGGCATGGCCCACATCACCGGCGGCGGCCTCAGGGAAAACATCATCCGCGTGGTGCCGGACGGCCTCGGCATCGCGCTGGACGCGTCCGCCATCGTGCTGCCGCCGGTGTTCGAGTGGCTGATGCGCGAAGGCAACGTGGCGCGCGAGGAAATGTGGCGCACGTTCAACTGCGGCGTCGGCTTCACCGTGATCCTGTCGCGCGACGCGGTGGCCGGCGCCTCCGCGCTGCTGGCGAAGCATGGCCTGGCGAGTTCGGTGATCGGCGAAATCCTGCCCGCGCAGGGCGATGAACGCGTGCATATCGGCTGAATCGCTCCGTGACGACCGCGCCTGCCAAGGTCGCCGTGCTCGCTTCCGGGCGCGGCAGCAATCTCGCTGCGCTGCTCGACGCGCAGGCGCGCAGCGAACTGCCGGTCGAGTTCGTGCTGGTCGGCAGCGACAAGGCCAGTGCCGGCGCGCTGCGGCTGGCCGAGGCGGCCAACATTCCCACCCTGGCGCTGGACCCGCGCAGCTATCCGGACCGCCGCGCGTTCGACCTGGACCTGTTCCAGCGCATCGCCGCCAGCGGCGCCGACTGGCTGGTGCTGGCCGGCTTCATGCGCATCCTCGACGGCGAGGCGCTGCGACCATGGGTGGGGCGCATCATCAACATCCATCCCTCGCTGCTACCGAAATACCGCGGCCTGCATACGCATCGCCGCGCGCTGGAAGCGGGCGACCGCGAGCATGGCGCCAGCGTGCATTTCGTCACCGCCGAACTGGACGGCGGCCCGGTGATCGCGCAGGAGTGCCTGCCGATCGAAGCCAGTGACGACGAGCAGCTGCTGGCGCAACGGCTGCTGCCACTGGAACACCGCCTGCTGCCCACGGTGCTGGGCCTGCTGGTCAGCGGGCGCCTGCAATGGGACGGCCAGGCGCCACGCTTCGACGGCCGGCCGCTGGTGGCGCCATTGCGGCTGGGCGAGCACGGACTGCAGCCTTAAAGCCGGTTCAGCCCGGCCTCGGCAGACTCGGCGCATGACCATCCGACCCCTGCTCGCTCCCCTGCTCGGCCTCGGCCTGCTGCTCGGTATCCCCCCGGCCGCGCCCGCCGCCACGCCCACCGCGCTCACCGCCACCTACGACGTGTCGCAGGGTGGTTCGCCGATGGGCCAGGCCACGGTGAGCCTGCGTGCGGCCGGCAACGGCGAGTGGATCTACAGCAAGGACGTCAAGGGCACCGGCGGACTCGCCGCCCTGCTCGGCGCCAGCGTCACCGAAAGCTCGCGCTTCCGCTGGAAGGGCGACGTGCCCGAGGCGATCAGCTACGACTACCGGCTGCAGGCGGCGGTCAGGCAGAAACGGCGCCATCTGGTGGTCGACTGGACGAAGAAGCAGGTCACCGTCGACGAGGGCAAGGGCCCGCAGACCTACCCGAGCAGCCCCGGCATGGTCGAGCGCAATACCCTCGCGCTGGCACTGGGCCTGGCCTTGCGCGACGGCAAGCAGCAGGTCGCGCTGCCGGTCGCGGTGCGCCAGGAAGTGCAGGTGCAGAACTTCAAGGTGACCGGCAAGGAAACCGTCAAGGTGCCCGCCGGCAGTTTCGACGCCGAACGGATCGACCGCACCGATGCCGACCGTGGTTTCAGCGCGTGGTACGCGCCCGAGCGCTATCCGCTGCCGGTGAAACTGTCGCAGCACGACGGCGGCGACATGGTGATGGAGCTGGTGAGCTACAAAGCCGACTGAGTCACGATTGCCACGCTGCGGCAACGGAGCCTTGATCCCTCCCCCTGCTCGCCCCAAAGGGACTTCCTTCGGTCGCAGGGGGAGGCTGGAGGGGGTAGCTCCGGGCCTGCCGAAAGATCAAGAGCTGACCCCACCCCAGCCCTCCCCTGCGATGCAGGGGAGGGAGCACAGCGGAAGGGCAATCAATTCGGCAGGCGGCGGATCCTTGCGCCGAGTACGCCGAGCTTTTCCTCGATGTTCTCGTAGCCGCGGTCGATGTGGTAGACGCGATCGACCGTGGTGTCGCCCTTGGCCACCAGGCCGGCCAGCACCAGGCAGGCCGAGGCGCGCAGGTCGGTGGCCATGATCGGCGCGCCGCTCATCTGCGCGACGCCCTGCACCACCGCGGTGTTGCCCTCGAGGCGGATGTCCGCACCGAGGCGCTGCAGCTCATGCGCATGCATGAAGCGGTTCTCGAACACCGTCTCGGTGACCACGCCAGTGCCCTCGGCGACGCAGTTCAGCGCGGTGAACTGCGCCTGCATGTCGGTGGGAAACGCCGGGTACGGCGCGGTGCTGATGTTGACCGCCTTCGGCCGGCGCCCGCCCATGTCCAGCTCGATCCAGTCGTCGCCGGTGGAGATGTGCGCGCCGACCTCCTCCAGCTTGGCCAGCACTGCTTCGAGCGTGTTGGCGCGGGCGTGGCGCGCGCGTACCTTGCCGCCGGTCATCGCCGCGCCGACCAGATAGGTGCCGGTCTCGATGCGATCGGGCAGTACGTCATGCTCGGCCCCGTGCAGGCGCTCGACGCCATGGATCACCATGGTCGAGGTGCCGGCGCCCTCGATCTGCGCGCCCATCGCGATCAGGCAATGGGCCAGGTCGACCACCTCGGGTTCCTGCGCCGCGTTCTCGATCACCGTGGTGCCCTGGGCCAGGGTGGCTGCCATCATGATGTTCTCGGTACCGGTGACGGTGACCATGTCCATCACGATGCGGGTGCCCTTCAGCCGCGACGCCTTCGCCTTGATGTAGCCGTTCTCGACCGTGATCTCGGCGCCCAGCGCCTGCAGGCCGCGGATGTGCTGGTCGACCGGACGCGAGCCGATCGCACAGCCGCCGGGCAGGGAGACCTCGGCCTGGCCGAAGCGCGCCACCAGCGGGCCGAGCACCAGGATCGAGGCGCGCATCGTGCGCACCAGTTCGTACGGCGCCACGCAGGTGCTGGTGGTGCGCGGGTCGACGTGCATCTTCATGCGGTCGTCCAGTACCAGCTGCACGCCCATCTGGCCGAGCAGCTCGATGAAGGTGGTGACGTCGTGCAGGTGCGGCACGTTGCCGATGCTGACTGGCTCATCCGCGAGCAGGCAACCGGCGAGAATCGGCAGCACTGCGTTCTTCGCGCCGGAGATGCCGACCTCGCCATGGAGCGGCGTGCCGCCGTTGATCAGAATTTTGGCCATAAGTGCAGGGAATCGGGAATGGAGAATCGGGAATGGGAAATCGGAAGCGTCGAGGTCGGGCGCGGAACTGGGCGGAACGGCTTTTGACCATTCCCCACTCCCTATTCCCTATTCCCGGCTTCCTCGGGAGTCAGGGTCTTCAGGGCCAGCGCGTGGATCGCGCCGCCCATCAATTCGCCCAGCGTGGCATATACCAGGCGGTGCCGCGCCAGCGGCAGCTTGCCGGCGAACTGGCTGGCGATCACGGTGGCCTCGAAATGCACGCCATCGGCCCCGCTGACCTCGGCCCGGGCACCGGGCAGGCCATCTTCGATCATCGCCTGGATGCGGGCGGGGTCCATCGGGGAGTGTTCCATGCGGGAGCTCGGGCCAGCCGGCAGCGGATTCCGTCACGACCGGAATCCATTGCGCTGGCTTATGACGTTAAAATGCGGATACGCCATGGTAATGGAAATCCGCTGGCGCAGAAATGACAGCGGTTCCGGATCGGCCCGAACGGGCCGCGCGCCACGGCTACCCGGGCCTTCGTCCCGCCCCTTCATCGAGCCCCCATGAACGCACGCATCGCCCCACCTGCCCCGATCGACCTGCACCCGGATGCCATCACGCGCAGCGCGCGCACGGTGATCGCCACTGAAGCGGCCGCCGTCGAGGCGCTGGAGGCGCGGATCGGGCCGGACTTCGTCGAGGCCTGCCGGCTGATCCTGGGCTGCAAGGGGCGCGTGGTGGTCACCGGCATGGGCAAGTCCGGGCACATCGGACGCAAGATCGCCGCCACCCTCGCTTCCACCGGCACGCCGGCGTTCTTCGTGCACCCGGGCGAGGCCAGCCACGGCGACCTCGGCATGATCCTGCCGCAGGACCTGGTGCTGGCGATTTCCTACTCCGGCGAGACCGACGAGCTGCTGCTGATCCTGCCGGTGATCAAGCGCCAGGGCATCCCGCTGATCGCGATCACCGGCCGCCCCGGCTCCTCGCTGGCGACCCAGGCCGACGTGCACCTGGACGGCAGCATCTCCAACGAAGCCTGCCCGCTCGGCCTGGCGCCGACCACCAGCACCACCGTGGCGCTGGTGCTGGGCGACGCGCTGGCGATCGCGCTGCTGGAGGCGCGCGGCTTCACCTCGGACGACTTCGCCCGCTCGCACCCGGCCGGTGCGCTGGGCCGGCGCCTGCTCCTGCACATCGGCGACGTGATGCATACCGGCGACGACGTGCCGCGTGTCTCGCCCGACGCCAGCCTTACCGCGGCCCTGGTCGAGATGACCCGCAAGCACCTGGGCATGACCGCCGTGGTCGACGCCGAACAGCGCCTGCTGGGCGTGTTCACCGACGGCGACCTGCGCCGTGCACTGGACGACGAGGGCGTGGACCTGCGCGGCGCCACCGTCGCCGAACTGATGACGCGCGGCCCGAAGACGATCGGCGCCGACAAGCTGGCGGCGGAAGCGGCGCAGCTGATGGAGAAGTACCAGATCCACGCGCTGCTGGTGGTCGACGACGAACAGCACGTGGTCGGCGCGCTGAACATTCATGATCTGCTCCGTGCGCGTGTGGTCTGAGCCTGATTTGTCTCGACAAATCAGGCAAATCAGGCAAGCTCGCTCTTGACCCTGCCCCACCCAGAACCCCACCCCGTGCCCGCCAACTACCTCGCCAACCTCACCACCGACATCCTCGAACGCGCCGCGAAAATCCGCCTGGCCGTGTTCGACGTGGACGGCACGCTGACCGACGGCCGCCTGTGGTACGGCGAGGACGGCCGCGAGACCAAGGTGTTCCACGTGCACGACGGGCTCGGCCTGAAGCGGCTGCAGGCGAACGGCGTGCAGGTCGCCATCATCACCGCGCGGATCAGCCACCCGGTCGCGCTGCGTGCCGAGGAACTGGACATCGCCCACGTCTACCAGGGCCAGAGCGACAAGCGCGCCTGCCTGCGCGAATTGCTCGATGCGTTGAACCTCGCCCCCGACCAGGCCGCCTTCACCGGCGACGACCTGCCCGACCTGCCGCCGATGCGCCTCGCCGGGCTGGCCGTGGCGGTGGCGAACGCCCACCCGTGGGTGGCCGAGGCGGCGCACTGGCAGACCGCACGGAGCGGCGGCATGGGCGCGGCGCGCGAGGTCTGCGACCTGATCCTGCACGCCCAGGGCAGGAGCGACGCCGAGCGGGAGCGCTGGCAGTGAGCCTGCGCCGCTACCTGCGCGACCGGCGCCTGCCGGCCGCGACCGTCGCCATCGCGCTCGCCGCGGGCGTCGCCCAGCTGCTGCTGTGGTGGTTCGGGCCGGCACCGAAAACCAGCGATTTCGTCGGCCCGCCACGCTCCAGCTACACGTTGACCAACGCCCGGATGATCGAATTCAACGCCGCCGGCCAGCCCAGCTTCCGCCTGCAGTCGCCGCACCTGGAACGCCGCGAGGGCGACGATTCGCTCTATCTCAACTCGCCCACCTTCCAGTTGCCGACCAAACAGGCCGGCGTGCCGGACTGGCAGGGTCGGTCGCTGTACGGCTGGGTCAACAAGGATGGCAGCCAGCTCAAGCTGCAGGGCCCGGTGGAGATGCACCGGGAGGCGTTCGCCGACGCGCCGGTGGCGCGCATCCAGACCGCCGACGTCACCGCGTGGCCCAAGCAGAACCGCCTGGAAACCGCGGCCCCGGCGCAGATGGTGCAAGGCGGCACTAGAATCAGCGGTATCGGCATGCGTGCCGACCTCAACGACAAACACCTGGAGCTGCTCGATGATGTCCATGCCACCTTCCCGCCGCGCAAGCGCTAGGTTCGCGCTCGCCGCCGCAGCCCTCGGCCTGCTTGCGGCCCAGCCGGCGCTGGCCAAGAAGAGCGACCGCCAGCAGGAGATGCACATTGCCGCGAAGAACTTCGACGGCTTCCAGAAGCCGAACAGCGTCAGCACCCTGACCGGCAACGTGGTGATCAGCCAGGGTACGCTCAAGGCCAGCGGCGCCCAGGCCAAGGTGTATTTCGACGCCGACAGCCAGATCAGCCGGGTCGTGATCACCGGCAGTCCGGCCCACCTGGAACAGCTGGACGAGAACGACAACCTGGTGCTCGGCGACGCCGCCACGCTCGATTACGACAACCTCAAGGGCATCGCCGTGCTGAGCGGTAGCGCCTCGATCACCCAGAAGGGCCGCGGCGACGCACACGGCGACAAGCTCACCTACAACACCGAAACCAGCGAGATGACCGGCGAGAGTGCCGGCGACGGCCTGGTCCACATGACCTTCAAGCCCAAGCCGCAACCGGCCGCCGCCCCGGCGCCAGCCAAGAGCAGCCCGGCGCCGCAGGGACAACCGTAACCGATGCTCTCCGCCGAAGGTCTGCAAAAGAGTTTCAAGTCGCGCCAGGTCGTGCGCGATTTCGGCTTCTCGATCCGCGAAAGCGAGGTGGTCGGCCTGCTCGGCCCCAACGGCGCCGGCAAGACCACCTGTTTCTACATGGTGGTCGGCCTGATCGAGGCCGATGGCGGCACGATCAAGCTGGACAAGCAGGACATCACCGGCCTGCCGATGCATGCGCGCGCCCGGCTCGGCATCGGCTACCTGCCGCAGGAAGCGTCGGTATTCCGCCGGCTCAGCGTGTCCGACAACATCATGGCCGTGCTGGAACTGCGCGACGGCCTCAGCGAACAGCAGCGCGGCGCCGAGCTGGAAAACCTGCTGGACGAACTGAAGATCGCGCACATCGCCGGGCAGAAGGGCATCAGCCTGTCCGGCGGCGAACGGCGGCGGGTGGAGATCGCCCGCGCGCTGGCCGCCAACCCGCGCTACATGCTGCTGGACGAACCGTTCGCCGGGGTCGACCCGATTTCGGTCGGCGAGATCCAGCGCATCGTGCGGCACCTGAAGGAACGCGGCATCGGCGTGCTGATCACCGACCACAACGTGCGCGAGACCCTGGGCATCTGCGACCGCGCCTACATCCTGAACGACGGCGAGGTGCTGTCGCGCGGCACCCCGGCGCACATCCTCGCCGACGAAAAGGTGCGCGAGGTCTACCTGGGCCGCGAATTCCGCCTCTGAATTGCCTGTCGCGTCCGCTTCTGCCGCGAACCGCGGCTATGGCCGCACCTGCGGGCACGCGTTACGATGGTCGCGACTTCCTTCGACCTGGCTGGCATGAAACCCGCGCTACAGTTTCGCCTCCACCAGCAATTGACCCTGACGCCGCAACTGCAGCAGGCGATACGCTTGCTGCAGCTGTCGCAACTGGAGCTGGAAGCCGAACTGCGGCAAATCGCCGAGGGCAACCCGCTGCTGGAGTTCGCCGAGGAAATCGAGGACGACGAGGCGACCGAGAGCATCGAGTCCGAAAGCGAATACCCCAGCGTCGAAGCGGTCGCCGCCGGCAGCAATGACGATGGCGACGCCGGCGACTGGTCGGATGGCGGCGGCGTGGCCGAAACACCGATCGACTTTTCCAGCAACAGCGTCGGCAACAGCAGCGCGCGCGGCGACGACGATTTCGAGCCGCAGAACGCCGCGCCGGAAACGCTGCAGCAACACCTGCTGTGGCAGCTCAACCTGGCCTCGTTCAACCCGCGCCAGCACCTGATCGCCACCGTGCTGATCGACGCGCTCAATCCCGCCGGCTACCTGGGCGAAGGGCTGGAGGCGGTGCTCGCCGCCCTGCCCGCCGACTTCGACGCCAGCATCGAGGAGGTGGAGGCCGTGCGCCGCCGGCTGCAGGGCTTCGACCCCACCGGCGTGGGCAGCCTCGACCTGCGCGACTGCCTGCGCGTGCAGTTGGAGCAGTTCGACCCGGATACGCCGCAGCGCGACCTGGCGCTGCGCATCGTCGACGCCGAACTCGACCTGCTCGCGCGCAACGACATCGCCAGGCTGGCGCGGCGCCTGCGCGCCAGCGAAGACGACGTGGCCGCGGCCGCCGTGCTGATCCGCAGCCTCGACCCGCGCCCCGGCGCGGCGCTCGACGCCACCCCGGTGGAATACGTGGCGCCGGATGTCTACGCCCTGCGCGACGGCAGCCGCTGGCGGGTCAGCCTGAACCCGGACGCGCAGCCGCGGCTGGGCCTGAACCAGCACTACTGCGGCCTGATCGCCCAGGCCCGCGGCGAGGATGCCAGCTGGATGCGCGGCCAGCTGCAGGAGGCGCGCTGGCTGATCAAGAGCCTGGAATCGCGCGCCGAGACCCTGCTCAAGGTCGCCGACGCGATCGTGCGGCGGCAAAGCGCCTTCCTCGACTACGGCCCCGAAGCCATGCACCCGCTGGTGCTGCGCGAGGTGGCCGAGGAAGTGGGCATGCACGAATCGACCATTTCGCGCGTCACCACCCGCAAGTACATGCACACCCCGCGCGGCACGTTCGAGCTGAAGTACTTCTTTTCCAGCGGCGTTTCCACCGAGGACGGCGGCAGCGCCTCGGCCACCGCGATCCAGGCCATGCTGCGCAAGCTGATCGAGGCCGAGGACGTGCGCAAGCCGTTGTCCGACCTGGCCATCGCCGAGGAATTGCAGCGCAAGGGCATCCAGGTCGCCCGCCGCACCGTCGCCAAGTATCGGGAAGGGCTGCGCATTCCCACGTCCAGCGAGCGCCAGCGTGCGAGCTGATTGACGCAGGTCATTCCCGCGGGAACTTGGTTAACGAAAAATCGCTCCCATACCTGCTACTGATGACTGACGACACGCCGTCGCCACCCGGCACGGCACGTCCACCCCGCCGCGAAACGCGGCACTGCACCACCAGAGGAGGCGCCCCATGCAATTCCAACTCAGCGGCCAGCAGATTGAAGTCACCCCGGCCCTGCGCGACCACGCCACCGCCAAGCTCGACCGCCTCACCCGCCTCGACGACAAATTGAAGAGCCTTGCGATCGTGCTCTCGGTCGACAAGCTCCAGCACCGCGCAGAGGGCACCCTGGGCGTCGTCGGCGCCACCCTGCATGCCGAAGCCACCGAAGCCGACATGTACGCCTCGCTCGACGTGCTGTTCGACAAACTGGTCGCCCAGTTGCGCAAGTACCGTGAAAAGGTCTCCGACAAGCACCAGCGCGAAGCGCGCGAAGAGCGCCAGTACGGCTGATCCCGGCCGCATCCGGCCGATCGCGGCCCGCCCGTTCCGGGGCGGGCCGTTTTCCGCTCTGAACACGCGTATCCGTCCAAGCTGGCACAATGGCCATGCTGCCGCCAAGGCCCGTCGGGCACCGACATGCGGCGCAAAGGACCCAAGGTTTGGACCGGATCAGCGCGCGACAACTCTACGACAGCGTCCACGAACGCATGGCCCTGCGCTGGGTGTCCGGCATGCGCGGGGAGTCGCGGGTGATCGAACCGGGCGCCACGCAGTCGCGCCGGCCGTCGCTGATCGGCTACCTCAACGTCATCTACCCGAACAAGATCCAGATCATCGGCTCGGAGGAGCTGAACTTCCTCGACGGGCTGGACTCGCGCCAGCGCTGGGAGGTGATGCAAAAGGTCGCCGCCTACCAGCCGGTGGCGCTGATCGTGACCAAGGACCAGGCCGTGCCGGCCGACCTGCGCGAGGTCGCCGAGGAAACCAACACGCCACTGTGGATCAGCCCCAAGCGCGGCCACGAGCTGCTGACCTACCTGCAGTACCACCTGGCGCGCATGCTGGCGGCGAAGACCACCCTGCACGGCGTGTTCCTGGAAGTGTTCTCGATCGGCGTGCTGATCACCGGCGAGGCCGGCTCCGGCAAGAGCGAGCTGGCGCTGGAACTGATCAGCCGCGGCCACCGGCTGGTCGCCGACGACGCCACCGAATTCACCCTGATCGCGCCGGACGTTATCGACGGCACCTGCCCCGAACTGCTGCAGGACCTGCTGGAAGTGCGCGGGCTGGGCGTGCTCAACGTGCGCGAGATGTTCGGCCACATGTCGGTCAAGCCGTCCAAGTACCTGCGCCTGGTGGTGCACCTCAAGCCGCTGCGCGACGGCGAGGTCAACCTCGGCGACAGCGGCGACACGCTGACCCGTCTCACCGGCGACATCGGCCACCGCGAGATCTTGGACGTGCAGGTGCCGATGATCACCCTGCCGGTGGCCTCGGGCCGCAACCTGGCGGTGCTGGTCGAAGCCGCCGTGCGCAGCCATGCGCTGAAGAGCAAGGGCATCGACCCGGCGCAGACCTTCATCGACCGCCAGGCGCACCAGCTGCGCCGGCTGCCCCCATGGTGAATGCATGAGCGACAACCACACCCCCCTCACTCCGCTGGTCGACCCGCACGAGATCCACCTGATCGTGCTCACCGGCATGTCCGGCGGCGGCAAGACGGTGGCGCTGCGCGCGCTGGAAGACCTGGAGTTCTACTGCGTCGACAACCTGCCTTCGGTGCTGCTGCCGCAACTGGTCAACGCAGCCACCAGCGGTGACCGTCGCGGCCGGCCGCGACGCATCGCCGTGGGCGTGGACGTGCGCAACCGCGGCACCGATTTCGCGCACATGCCGACCGTGCTGTCGGAACTGGCCACCGCCGGCGTGCAGGTGCACCTGATTTTTCTGGATTGCCGCGACGAAGTGCTGATCAAGCGCTACTCGGAAACCCGCCGCCGTCATCCGCTGACCACCCGCGGCGTGTCGCTGGCCGACGCGATCGTCGAGGAACGCCGGTTGCTGCGCCCGCTGATGGCGATCGCCGAGAAGGTGATCGACTCCAGCGAGCTCAACGTGCACCAGCTGCGCCGGCTGGTCGCCACCGGCTACGCGCAGGCCACCGAAGGGCTGACCCTGATGTTCCAGTCGTTCGCGTTCAAGCGCGGGCTGCCGCTGGACGCGGATTTCGTGTTCGACGCGCGCTGCCTGCCGAATCCGCACTGGCACCCGCACCTGCGCCCGCTGTCGGGCAAGGACGCGCCGGTGCGCGAATTCCTCGGGGCCGAACCGCTGGTCGGCGAATTCTTCGCCGACACCGCGCGCTGGCTGGACGCCTGGCTGCCGCGCTTCGAACAGGACGACCGCAGCTACGTGACCATCTCGATCGGCTGTACCGGCGGCCGCCATCGTTCGGTCTACCTGGTCGAGAAGCTCGCCGCGCACTATCGCGATCGCCGCGAAGGCGTGCTCATCTTCCACCGCGAGCTGGAGTGATGCGCACCACCCGCCATCTCCCTCTGCCGTCATTCCCGCGAAAGCGGGAATCCACCTTGCTTTCGGGTAATGCCAAAATGGATTCCCGCTTGACCAGCTACGCTGTTGAAAAAGCGCCTCGCGGGAATGACGTCGCGGACAATTTGAGCTACCGCGCAGGTATAGAGCCATGAGCGTCGGCGTACTGCTGATGACCCACGAGGCGGTCGGCCACGCGCTGATCTCCGCCGCGCACCACGTGATGCCGAACCTGCCGCTGCGGGTGGCCGCGGTGGAAGTGCCGCCCAGCGCCGATCCGGACGTGATGCGCACGCTTACCGCGCACCACGCGCGCGAACTCGACCAGGGCGACGGCGTGCTGATCCTGGCCGACCTGTACGGCGCCACGCCGTGCAACATCGGCCTGTCGCTGGGCGCGCTCGGCGTGCATCTCCGCTGCGTTTCGGGCCTCAACCTGCCGATGCTGCTGCGCGTACTCAACTATGCGGAAAAACCACTGGACGAACTGGCCGAGATCGCGGCCAGCGGTGGCCGCGGGGGAATCTTCATCGACCATGCGTGAGCAAGACATCGTCATCACCAACAAGCTGGGACTGCACGCCCGCGCCTCGGCCAAGCTGGTGCAACTGGTACAGGGTTTCAAATCCACCGTGTGGCTGGTCAGCAAGGGCCGCGAGGTCAACGCGCAAAGCATCATGGGCGTGATGATGCTGGCCGCCGGCCTCGGCAGCCCGCTTACCGTTCGTGTCGACGGCCCGGACGAGGAGTCCGCGCTGGCCGCCGTGGTTCAGCTGTTCGAGCGCAAGTTCGACGAAGGAGCATGACTTGTATGGGAATCGGGAATCGGGAATCGGGAATCGGTAGAAGCGGAGCGCGCATGAGCTGGCGGTTTGCCGCCAGCTTCATGCTGCAAGCATTGCCGATTCCCCATTTTCCATTCCCCATTCCCGGCTCCGCCAGGAGGCGCCCGTGAGGCACATCCTCCACGGCACCATCGCCGCGCATGGCATGGCGCTGGGGCGCGCCCGGCTGGTGCAGCCCAGCCGCTACACGGTGGACACCCGGCCGCTGGCCGAGCACGAGATCGAGGGCGAGCTGGCAAAGCTGCATCAGGCGCTGGATACCGCGCGGCAGGAATTGCGCGAGCTGCGCGGCAAGCTGCACGGCGCGCTGGCGCGCGAGGTCAACGAATTCATCGACGCGCACAGCCTGCTGCTGGACGACGCCGAGCTGCTGCGCGGGCTGGACGACCTGATAAAGATCGGCCACTACCGTTCCGGCGCCGCGCTGAAGAAGCAGCGCGACCGGCTGTCCGCCGTGTTCGAGGCGATGGACGATCCCTACCTGCGCAGCCGCAAGGAAGACGTCGAGCAGGTGATCAACCGGGTCATCTCCGCGCTGCAGCGGCAGACCAGCCCGGAGGAACGCAAGCTGGCCGCGCGCGTGGGCGAGATCCTGATCGCCGACAACATCGCGCCGGGCGACATGGCGCAGTTGGCCGGCAACGGCCTGCTCGGCGTGGTCGCCAGCTCCGGCAGCGCGTATTCGCACAGCGCGATCCTGGCGCGCAGCCTCGGCCTGCCGATGCTGGTGGGTACCCGCGATGCGCTGTCGAACATCCATGACGACGACCTGATCCTGCTCGACGCCGAGCGCGGCGAGGCGATCGTGCATCCGGCCGCGCAGGACCTGTCGCGCTATCGCGCCTGGCAACGCGAAGCGACGATCGAAGGGCGTCGCCTGGCCAAGCTGGCGAACGCGCCCACGCGCACCCGCGATGGCGTCGAGATCGCCCTGCTGGCCAACGCCGAGACGCCGGCCGACGTGGCGATGGCGCGCGCCCGCGGCGCCGACGGCGTGGGCCTTTACCGCACCGAATTCCTGTTCCTCAAGCACAAGGGCCTGCCGTCGGAAGACGAGCAGTTCATCGCCTACCGCGACCTGGTGATGGGCATGGGCGGCCTGCCGGTGACCATCCGCACGCTGGACCTGGGCGCCGACAAGGCCGACGCCGCCGGGCTCACCCTGCGCGGCGAGGACAACCCCGCGCTCGGCGTGCGCGGCGTGCGCCTGTCGCTGCGCTACCCGGCGGTGTTCACCACGCAGATCCGCGCGATCCTGCGCGCCGCCTGCTACGGCCCGGTGCGCGTGCTGGTGCCGATGGTGACCCAGCCCGACGAGCTGATCGCGGTGCGCACGCTGTTCAAGCTGGCACGGCAGGACCTGAAGCGCGAAGCCATCGACCTGCCGGAAAAACTGCCGCTGGGCGCGATGATCGAGGTGCCGGCGGCGGCGATCAACGTGCGCGCGCTGCTGGAGCATGCCGATTTCCTCGCCGTCGGCACCAACGACCTGGCCCAGTACGTGCTCGCCGCCGACCGCGGCAACGACGCGCTGGAAAACATCTACAACCCGCTGCAGCCGGCGCTGCTGCGGCTGATCTCGCACGTGCTCAACGCCGGCCGCCGCGCCGGCAAGCCGGTCAGCCTGTGCGGCGAGATCGCCGGCGACGTGAACTTCAGCGCACTGCTGCTGCTGCTCGGGCTCAACGAATTCAGCATGCACCCGGCGCAGATCCTGCAGGTGCGCGACCGCCTCGCCGCGCTCGACCACGCCCACCTGCGCCGCCACGCCACGCAGCTGTTGCGCGCGCATACCCACGAGCAGGCCGAGGCGATGTTGAACGACATCGTGGCCAATCAGGCGGTCTGATGCGCCGGGGCGCAGCCCGTGCACGATGATCTCCCTCACGCAACGAAAGGCATCGCAGCCTCGGTAGGGCAGACACCGTCCGCCGGTTCTTCCAGGTGACGAAGGGCGGAGGACGGTACCCAGCCTATCGGCGTCGCCAATCTTCGGGCGATTCAATCCGCACGTTCGAAACCGGTGCTTTCGAGGAACGCGTCCAGCAACGCGCCGCGGTACTTCCGCCGGTGCAGCAGCAGCGAGAGCTTGCGGCGCAGGTCGAGGAACGGCGTCTTCAATGCCTTCAACCGTCCCGTCGCCAGCGCATCGGTGACCGCCACCGCCGGCAGGCAGGCGATGCCGAGCCCCGCCACCACGGCCTGCTTGATCGCCTCGATCTGGTCCAGTTCCAGCACGGTTTCGCCGGGCGGCAACTGCGCCAGCACGCGCTCGCTGGTGGCGCGCGTGGCCGAACCGGGCTCGCGCAGCACCCAGCGCGCGCCGGCGAAATCCGCAGGCTTCAGGCCGCGCCGGCGCGCCAGCGGATGTTCCGGCGGCGCACACACCACCAGCCGGTCGTCGCGCCACGGCCGTACTTCCAGCAACGGATGCGTCACCGGCCCTTCGACGCAGCCGATGTCCAGGCTGTGCTCGAGCATGGCGGCGGCGATCGTCTCGGTGTTCGCCACGCGCAGGCGGATCGCCACCTGCGGGTGCGCGCGCACGAACCCGCCGAGCAGCTCGCCGACCAGGTAATTGCCCACCGTGTTGCTGGCGCCGATGCGCAGTTCGCCGCCCAGCGCGGCGCCCTCCTCGCGGCCGCGCCGGCCGAACTCGGCATGCCGTTCCAGCAGCTCCTGCGCCAGCGGCAGCAGTTCGCGGCCGCGGGCATTCAGGCGCAGGCGGCCGCGCTCGCGGTCGAACAGCGACGCATCCAGCTGCCGCTCCATCTCCGCCAGTGCCATGCTGGCCGCCGGCTGGGTCAGGTGCAGCCGCCCGGCGGCGGCGCGCACGCTGCCGTGCAGCGCGATCTGCACGAACACGTCCAGCTGGCGCGGGCTGATGTTGATCATCAGTCGATCTTATCAGACTTCCTTATACGCCCCATCATATATTCCAAATTTTCCTGATTGATGCGCGGGCGGACAATGGCGCGATTGCCGGAGCCCATGCATGAACGCACCATCCCTCGCCGTCACCCCCTCGCTGGCTCGACGACGTGCCCCCGGCCTGCTGCTGGCGGTGGGTATCGGCGTGCTGGCGCTGCTGCTGGGGCGCTGGGCGCCGCTGATCGGCGGGCCGGTGATCGGCATCGTGCTGGGCATCGTGGTGCGCAACCTGCTGTCGCCGGGCGAGCGCTACAACCCCGGCATCGCGTTCGCCGGCAAGAAGGTGTTGCAGTGGTCGATCATCGCGCTGGGCTTCGGGCTCAGCCTCGACCAGGTGGCGAAGACCGGCCTCGAGTCGCTGTCGGTCACCCTGGTGACGATGAGCGTGGCCTTCGTCGCCGCCTGGTTGCTCGGCCGCTGGCTCGGCGTGCACGACAAGCTGAAGATCCTGATCGGCGTGGGCACGGCGATCTGCGGCGGCTCGGCGATCGCTGCGGTCACGCCGATCATCCGCCCGGACGACCACGACACCGCGTTCGCGATCTCCACCATCTTCCTGTTCAACCTGGTCGCCGTGCTGCTGTTCCCGCTGCTCGGCCACCTGATGCACCTGTCCGACCTGGGCTTCGGCCTGTGGGCCGGTACCGCGATCAACGACACCTCGTCGGTGGTCGCGGCCGGCTACAGCTTCAGCAAGACCGCTGGCGACTACGCCACCATCGTCAAGCTGACCCGCGCCACCCTGATCATCCCGGTCTGCCTGGTGCTCGCCCTCGTCGTCGCCGCGCGCGAGAAGCGCAGGCATGCGCAAGCCGGCAGCGTCGGCCACTTCAGCCTCGCCAGCATCTTCCCGTGGTTCATCCTGTGGTTTCTGGTCGCCTCGGCGGCACGCACGGCCGGCCTGATCCCGGTAGCCATCCAGCCATCCATCCACATGCTGGCCGAGTTCCTGATCATCGTGGCGCTCACCGCGATCGGCCTGTCCGCCAACCTGCGCAAGATGGCCGCCAGCGGCGCGCGGCCTATCCTGCTGGGGCTGGGCGTGTGGATTGCAGTGGCGGTGAGCAGCCTGTTGGTCCAGTGGGTGATCGGGAAGCTGTGACGGCTGCCACGCCAGGCATTCAGGCGCTGCGAAACACGGCGGGCCGATGCATCTCGCACGGGCCGACAAGCTGCAACCACCGCTCCCGCGCGATGGTCGCGGTGCAGGGCCCGAGCGTGCAGATGCGGATCGCGCGCCTGGCCGCCTCCGCTCGCAACATGTGCAGCACGTCGCGCAGCATCGCGCCCTCGAACGGCGTGTACAGACAGAACACCGTGCCGGCTGATAGATCGGCCACCCGCACATCCCCCTGCACGAACGTCACCTGGTCGAGATTCAGTGCGCGGGCGCAGCGCTGCGCGCATTCGACATGGGTCGATTCCCATTCGCGCAGTCGATGCGGCTCACACAGTGACCGGTCCTGCTCCAGCTCGCTGATGAAAGTTTGCAGCGCACGACTCATTCGTTGGTCATTCCCTTGCCGGCGGATGGCAGCGCCAGCGGCGACTCAAGCCTTGCCCTGCTCCACCAGTGTCAACGCCACCTTGTCGCGCAGATACACCGGCAACGCCAGCTCCGGTGCCTGCACATGGCCGGCCTTGAACTCGCGCAACGCCAGCTCGGCGACATGCGCGGCTTGCGGATAACGCATGCCATCCGCCGAGTGCAACGTGCCGGTGAGACGCTGGCTCAGCGCGGTGGCGTAGGTGGCCCAGCCGCTGCCGACCACCTGCCACGCGCTGGCTTCGGGCAGTACCAGCGATTCGGCGGTGCAGATGCGTTCGTCGTCCAGCGCGACCAGGCCGCCGTTGTCGTCGCGGCGATAGCAGGCCGCGTAGATCTCGCCCATGCGTGCGTCGATCACGGCGAGAATCGCGGTGCCTTCTTCCTCCGGCGCTTCCAGCGCCAGCGCGGCCAGCGAGGAGATGGTGATCACCGGCAGGTCGAGCGCCAGCGCCATGCCCTGCGCCAGCGACACGCCGAGGCGGACACCGGTGAATGCGCCGGGGCCGCGGCCCACCGCGATCGCGTCCAGCGCGTGGCGGCCGATGCCGGCTTCGGCCAGCAGCGCGTCGGCCATCGGCAGCACCAGTTCGGTGTGCCGGCGTGGCGCGACCTCGCTGCGGGCGATCAGTTCGTTGCCGTGGATCAGGGCGACGGAGCAGGCTTCGGTGGCGGTTTCGATCGCGAGCAGGTTCATGATCGCTCCATGATAGCGGCTGGCGGCTCGGTCGGTTCGGACGAGGTCGGCACGTACGCGTACCAGTCGATGCGGCGGGTCAGGTACATCATCAGCGCAACCATCGCCAGCAGCACCAGCGCGCCGATCAGCAGCGCGTACTGCTCAGCCGCGATCAAGCCGTACAGCATCGCGTAGATCAGCCCCAGCACGCCGCCCAGCAGCAGTCCGGCGCGCCGCGCACGCAGCACCGCCATCGCGTAGCCGCCCACCAGCACGGCCACCGCGGCGGCGGCCAGCGTGTAGGCCGGACCGAAGCCGATCTGCTCGGACAGCGCCAGCAGCACCACGTAGAACGTGGCCAGCGCCGCGCCCACCAGCAGGTATTGCACGGGATGCACGCGCAGCCGCTTGAGCAACTCGAACAGGAAGAACACCACGAAGGTGATCGCGATGAACAACAGCCCGTATTTCCCCGCGCGCACGTTGCGCTGGTACACGTCGACCGGCTGATACAGCTGCACGCCGAAGGCGGACGCCTGCAACGCGGCGCTCATGTCGCTGTCGGCATCGGTCCAGTGCTGGCCGTAGCTGCGGTTGAGATCGAGCAGGTGCCAGTGCGCGCTGAAGCCGGTGGCGTCGATCGCGTGTTCCAGCGGCAGCGCGGCGCCGACGAAGCTGGGATCGCTCCACGGCGCGCGCATCGTCACGTCGGTGCTGCGCGCCAGCGGCAACAGCTGCAGCGATTCGGTGCCGGCCAGCTTGAGCGTGATCTCGACATCGATCGGCTGGTCGGCCAGCGCATCCAGGTCGATCGGCACCACCACGTTCGACCACGGGCCGAGCCGATCGGCCGACGAATCGAAGCGCGCCGGCTTGCCGTTGATGCGCAACTCGCTCACTTCCTGCAGGCCGCGCAGGTCGCCTGCGGCCAAGCGCAGCTCGGCCTTGCCGGCCTGCCATGGCGCGTCGCTGCCGCGACGGGATTGCGCGATGTCCTGCGCGCGGAATTGTCCGCCGAGTTTCACCGTGGCGACGAACACCGGCGCGGTGTAGATGCCATAGCTGCGCGTAGCCACGGCCATCGCCACGTCCAGCTTCAACTCGTCCGCCAGCATGCTCTCGCTGCCGGCGCGCCACTGCGGCGACTGGCCCTGCGCCACCGGCACCGGCCGGGTCGTCGGCACCACCAGCACCGGTCCGCCCAGCAGCTGCCGGCCGCCCCAGCCCTGCGCGATCTGGGTGATCGCGCTCACCCGCAGTTGCTGGCGCTCGCGCACCAGCCCGCTCACCTGCATCAGCGGTATCGTCATCAGCAACGCCAGCACGCCGATGCCCAGCACCTTGGCTGTCACCGTCTGTGTCCATGAGCCCATCGCACCGCCCTCCCCGGAATGGAGCGTCCATCACATCAGTCCCAACGGCGGCAGCGCGGGCAAGCGCGGCCTGTCCGCTGGCCGCAAGATGGCGCAGGGATGACTGCGAAACTTCACGCCGCGGACGCGGTCACTCCCAGAACAGGCAAATCGACAGGGGAAGGTCATGCGCGCGATCGCGAGGTTCCTGGCCCGCAACAAGGGCTTCATCGCCTTCATGCTGTGCATGGTCATGTTCCGCAGCGCGGTGGCCGACTGGAACGTGGTGCCGACCGGATCGATGCAACCCACCATCCGCATCGGCGACCGCATCCTGGTCGACAAGCTGGCCTACGACGTGCGCCTGCCGCTGACCCATGTCTCGCTGCTGCACCTGGCCGACCCGCAACGCGGCGACATCGTGGTGCTCGATTCACAGGCCGCGCACGAGCGTCTGGTGAAACGGGTGATCGGCCTGCCCGGCGACGAGGTCGCGATGCGCGGCAACGTGCTGTTCATCAACGGCCATGCCGCCCGCTACAACGCGAGCGCACGCGACGGCGTCCACGACGACCAGCGCGATCCGGCACACTACGAAATCGAACGCTACGGCGCGATGCGCCACGCGATCCGCCTGTCCGACCATCGCCCCAGCCCGGTCAGCAACTTCGGCCCGGTGCAGGTGCCGCCCGGCCACTACCTGCTGCTCGGCGACGACCGCGACAACAGCGAGGATTCGCGCTACCTCGGCTTCTTCCCGCGCAACGCGATCGTCAGCCGCGCCCGCCACGTGGTCGCCTCGCTCGACCCCGAACACCACTACCTGCCGCGCAGGAATCGCTTCGGCGCGGCGCTGGACTGACGCCGCCCACCCGTCAGGCACCCCGAACAACTGGGCAGTTTGGCCAAAGGCGGTCCCTAAAGCGCCGCCACCAGCGTGCCCTGATGGAACACGATCAACCACTCCTCGCCGCTGCGTCGCCAGATCGTGCTGCGCCGGCTTACCCGCTCGCCCTGCTCCAGGGTGCAGGTGAGCAGGTAGGTATCCGGCCCGAGTTCGCGGCAGTGGAAGTCGCGGGTTTTCCAGGTGTGTTCGGCGGGATCGGGGGCGCGGTGTTCCAGTACGTCGAGGACATGGGCACGACTGTAGCGGCGGCCGGAGGCGCCGATTTCCCAGAAATCGGCGGCGGCCATGCGTTCGAATTCGGCGCGGGTGCTGCCGAACTCGGGACGGTGGAAGATCGGCTCGCGCCGGCGCAATGCTTCCAGCACGGGCATCAGCTCGGGCGGCGTGACCCGTTCGGGTTCGGCAGGATCGGGCATCTGCTGGCGATCGTGATTCAAGGTTCGGCTCATGGCCTTGCGCCGCTGCGACGAAGACGCCCGCTACTTTGACGTGTGCCGCGGCTGGATGCGAGTGCCCTTCGTCGGCAGCTACTTGAGGTAGCTCTTCAGCACCGCAAGCACCGGCAGCAGCTCGTCCTGCTGCTTCGTGTTGCCGGTATCGGCCACGTGGGAGCGCAAGTGCCCTTCCATCACCTGCAGGATCAGGCCGTTGACCGCGCCGCGCACGGCAGCCAGTTGCTGCAGCACGGCGCCGCATTCCTCATCGCCCTCGATGGCGCGTTCCAGCGAAGCCACCTGGCCGCCGATGCGGCGAACCCGGGCGACCAGTTTCTTCCGGTTTTCCTGTATGTGCGACATGGCGGCCTACCGGTCATATACTGCGGGGGAGTATATCGCCAGAGAACGAACCATGCCCGCCCCCGACATCTCGCCATTCACCCATAGCCACCAGTTCAACCACGTCGACGCGAAGGCGGAGCGCAACACCCGGCGCGTGGTGTTCATCACGGCGGCCATGATGGTCGTGGAAATCGCGGGCGGTTACTGGCTGAACTCGATGGCCCTGCTTGCCGATGGCTGGCACATGAGTTCGCACGCGCTGGCGATGGGGCTGGCCGTCATGGCCTATGTGTTCGCCAGGCGCTACGCGAAGGACCGGCGGTTTGCCTTCGGCACGTGGAAGATCGAGATTCTTGGTGGCTACAGCAGCGCCCTGCTGCTCGCCGTCGTCGCCGCGCTGATGATGATCCAGTCGATCGAACGGCTGTTCGCGCCCGCCGCGATCCACTACGACGAGGCCATCCTGATCGCGGTGATCGGCCTGGGCGTCAACCTGTTGTGCGCGTGGCTGCTGAAGGGAGAGCGCGGTCACGAGCATGGCCACCGTCACGGGCATGGGCACGATCACGGGCACGGGCACGGCCATCAGCATGACGTGAACCTGCGCGCGGCCTACCTGCACGTCATCGCGGATGCGGCAACCTCCGTGCTCGCCATCGTCGCGCTGGTCGGAGGCAAGCTTTACGGCGCCTCCTGGCTCGATCCGGTGATGGGCATCGCGGGTTCGATCCTGGTGGCGCGCTGGGCCTTCGGCCTGCTGCGCGAGTCCGGCAGGATCCTCCTGGACGCCGAGATGGACCAGCCGGTGGTCGACGAAATCCGCGACGTGGTGAAGGAGCATTTCGCGACGGCGGCCGTCAGCGACCTGCACGTCTGGCGCGTCGGCCGCAACAGCTACGCCTGCATCCTCGGGTTGGTCGCCACCTCGTCCATCAGCGCCGGGGAAGTCCGCCGGCAGCTGGCCGTCCACGAGGAACTGGTGCACGTGACGGTCGAGGTCGCGCTGGCCTGAGCGCCACCCTGCCCGGCCTCACGGCGGGCAGGGACTTGCTACGCGGGCGGCTGCCACAACTCGATGCGGGTGCCTTCGGGATCGACGATCCAGCCGAAGCGGCCGAACTCGCTCTGCTCGACGCGCTCGTCCACGTCGACGCCGGCAGCGCGAAGCTGCGCCAGCAGCGCGTCGAGATCGTCGACGCGGAAGTTGATCATGTAGGGCTGTGTGCCTGATCCGAAGTAACCGGTATTGGCGGCGAACGGCGACCACAGGGTGTAGCCGGGGCGCTGGGCGTCCTCGTCGAAGCGGACGCCACCCCAATCCTCGACGGCGAGACCAAGGTGTTTGGCGTACCACGCGGCGAGCGCAGCGGGGTCGCGTGATTTGAAGAAGATGCCGCCGAGTCCGGTGACCCTGGCCATGGAGTGCCTCGCTCTGTGTCCGGTGTTTGTGTGGGAGCGCTTCAGTCGCGATGCTGTTTCGTCAACCGCGCCAGCCGCCATCGTTGCATCATCGCAGAGCGTCTGCACGCTACCCTGCTGGGTAGGGCGGACGCCGTCCACCAGCCTTTGCTTCATGCATTTTGCCGAAGAGCGGCGGGCAGTGCCCGCCCTACGAGGCTGCGGCTGCATCTTCGAAGAATGCCTGCACGTCGGCCAGCTCGCGGGTGCGCGGCATCGGCGGCAGGCTGGCGAGGAAAAGCTTGCCATAGCCCTTGCCGGTCAGGCGCGGGTCGCACAGCACCAGCACGCCACGGTCGTGCACGTCGCGGATCAGGCGGCCGGCGCCCTGCTTCAGCGCGATCACCGCGCTGGGCACCTGCCAACCCATGAACGGGCTGATGCCGGATTGTTCGAGTGCGGCGAGGCGCGCCATCAGCACCGGATCGTCGGGCGCGGCGAACGGCAGCTTGTCGATCACCACCACGCTGAGAGCCTCGCCGACCACGTCGACGCCCTCCCAGAAACTGGCCGCACCGAGCAGCACGCCGTGCCCGCTGGCGCGGAATTCCTCCAGCAGTCTTGGACGCGGCGCCGCGCCCTGCACGAACAGCGCCCAAGGCACCTTGTCCTGCAGCAGTTCGGCCGCACGACGCAGCGCGCGATGCGAGGTGAACAGCAGGAACGCGCGGCCGTTGGAGGCATGCAGCACCGGCAGCACCGACTCGATCACCTGCTCGGTGTAGTCGCGCGCGTTCGGATCGGGCAGGCCGGACGGCAGGTAGCACAGGCCCTGTCGCGTGTAATCGAACGGGCTCTCCAGGCTCAGCGTCTGCGGATCGTCGAGGCCGAGCTGGCGCGCGAAGTGGTCGAAGTTGCCGGCCACCGACAGCGTGGCCGAGGTGTGGATCCACGCCGCCTGGGTGCGCTCGCGCAGGCCGCGCATCGGCACCGCCAGATCCAGCGGCGTGGCGTACAGCGCGAAGCCGCGCGGAAAGGTTTCGTACCAGCGCACGTCATGGTCGCCGTGCGACTCGACGATGCGGTCCAGCCGCTCGGTGAACAGCTCGGCGCGTTCGTGCAGGTTGGCGAGGCCGCGCGAGCGCTCGGCCTGCGAGGCGAGCAGCTCGGCCAGGGTGGCCAGCAGTTCGCGCAGGTCGTGCAGCGCGCTGCGCACGTCGGCGCGGTCGTCCAGCAACTGGAATGCGCCGCGCGCGGGCAGCGGCTCCAGCGCCAGGCGCAATTTGCGCAACGCGTCCTGCAGCGCTTCCACCGGCTCCAGCAGCAGGCCGATCGCGCCCGTGACGCCGGCGCATTCGGTCAGCGCGTCCTGCGCCAGTTCGGTCAGCTGGCGCGCGCTGACGCTCTGCGAGAAGAACTGCCCGGCCAGTTCGGGAATCTGGTGCGCCTCATCGAGGATGAACGCCGCCGCGCCCGGCAGGATTTCGCCGAAGCCCTCCTGCTTCAGCGCGAGGTCGGCGAACAGCAGGTGGTGATTGACCACCACCACGTCGGCTTCCAGCGCCTCGCGCCGCGCCTTCACCACGTGGCAGTCATCGAAGAACGGACACTCCACGCCCAGGCAATTTTCCGGCGTGGAAGTGACGCGCGGCCACAGCGGCGATTCCTCCGGCACCTCGGCCAGTTCCATGCGGTCGCCACGGCGCGTGCGCGCCGACCACGCGCGGATCGTCGCCAGCTGCGCCGCCTGCGCGCGTTCGAAGCTGGCGCCCTCGCGCACGGTCTGGTCGAGCCGGTACAGGCACAGGTAATTCGCGCGGCCTTTCAGCAGTGCCGTCTTCAGGCGCGCACCCAGTACCGAACGCACCTTGGGCAGGTCGCGGAAATACAGCTGGTCCTGCAGCGTCTTGGTGCCGGTGGAGATGATCACCCGCTCACCCGACAGCAATGCGGGCACCAGGTACGCGAAGGTCTTGCCGGTGCCGGTGCCGGCTTCGGCGATCAGCGTGTCGCGCCCGGCGATCGCCTGCTGCACCGCGCGCGCCATCGCCTGTTGCGCCAGTCGCGGCGCGAAGTTCGGCAGTTCGCGCGCGAACGGACCGTCGGCACCGAGCAGGGCGCCGATGTCGTCGGACCCGGTGTCATCGAGATCGTTCATCCGTCCAGTATGGCGGAGCCGGAGCATGCGACAAAGCGGCACCGGGAACTCCGACGGAGCCCGCCGCACCACTTGGCAGCCAAGCTCCCGCCTACCGAAGGAGAACCGACGTGAGACTGTTCGCACCCGAACCGGCACCCCGCGCTCGACCTGGTCGACATCCACGGCCAGCCGATCATGACCAGCAGCCGCGGCCACCTCACCCTGCTGTCGTTCTTCCGCGACGCCGCCTGTCCGTTCGGCAATTTCCGCATCCACGAGCTGACCCACCGGCACGCGAACCGGCCATGCGCGGACTGGACATCGTCGCCGCGTTCAGCGCCTCGCAGGCCGACGTGCTGCGCTTCGCCGGGCACCGGCCACGCCCGTTCCAGATTGCCGCCGACCCCGCGTCGGGCGCACACGAAACCTACGGCGTCGAACGCTCGCTGTGGCGCAAGCTGAAGGCGATCGTGACGCGCGTGCCGACCCTGCTCAGGGGCCTGCGCCTGGTCGGCCTGGCCGGCCTCAACACCAGCAACCTGATGCCGGCCGACTTCCTGGTCGACGAGCACGGCTGCATCATCGAGGCGTACTACGGCCGCGATGCCGGCGACCGCATCCCGCTGGAACGGGTCGAGCAATGCCTCCCCCGCGTCCGGGTCCGGCGCGCGGCGTAGCGCCCATCGCGGGCCACTGGCAGCAGCGCCGGTGATGGTTCACCATGGCGGCACCGCCACGGGGGTAGACGCATCATGACGACTGAATTGTGCATGCTGATGTGGAGCGTCGTGCTGGGACTGGGGCAGATCGTGCTCGCCGCGACCTGCTCGGTCGGCCAGCGCGGATTGCGCTGGGCCGTGGGTGCACGCGACGACGCAAAGCCGCCGCTCGGCGGCATCGGCGGCCGCCTGGACCGCGCCCGCGCGAACTTCCTGGATACCTTTCCGTTGTTCGTCGCCGCGGTGCTGGCCGCCCACCTGCTGCAACGCCACGACGAGATGAGCGTGCTCGGCACCCAGCTCTACTTCTGGGCGCGGCTGGCCTACGTACCGGCCTACGCCGCCGGCATTCCCTACCTGCGCACCCTGATCTGGACGGCAAGCATCGTCGGCATCGTGCTGGTGCTGGCGGTGTTGTTCCAAGCCGGCTGGTAGAGCGCCACGGAGAGGTGCCGCGGTCCGCTCAGTAGCGCGGAATCCCCGCCTTGTGGCACTGCCCCACCCACTTGCGCGCCGTGGCGGCGCCGGCCCGGTCGCGTGCCTGCAGGCGCATCTCCACGATGGTCTGCCAGTTGCGCGCGCACAACGGGCCGAGCCGGGGGCCGAGTGACCAGGACTTGTGGGCCAGTTTTTCGGCCGCGGAGAAGTTCTTCAGGCGCACCGCCATTTCGGCGCGCTCCTGCAGCAGGTCGGGCGAATCCGGGTTGAGCTTGATGGCCTGATCGAGCTTGGCCGCGGCGTCGGCGTACTTGCCGGCCTGCTCGTCCTGTTGTGCGGCGTCCTGCAATGCAGCCACGCCGGGATCGCGCAACGGGTTCACGTCGATGATGGATTTCTCGCGGTCGCCGGCGGCGCGGATGGTGTCCACCTGGTCGTAGGTCGGCAACGGCGGGCGCGTATCCGGCGGCGGCGTGGTGGCGAACATGCCGCAGCCGGCCAGCAGGCCCGTCGCCAGCCACAGGGAAAAACCTTTGCCCAGGTAGTGCATGATCAGTTTCCGCCCGGTGCGCCGGGCGCGGCAGGTACGGCGCCAACGGCAGATGGAGGTAGAGGTGGAGGTGGGTTGTCGCCGCCGCCGAACAGGCTCTGGATGCCCTGCCAGAAACAGCCCTCGGTATCGGCCGACACGGTGCCGGCGATCACCGGCACCTGCTGCGCGCCCTCGCATTGCGGCTCGGTGCGTTTGCCACTGGCGGGGTTGATCCAGGCCATCTCCAGGCCGTCGCCCGGTGCCGCGGAGAGCGGCTGGGTCGGCAGCTTGGCGAACAGGTCGCGCCAGGCGCGCAGCGCACCGGTGGCGCCGAACAGGCCGGTCGACTTGTTGTCGTCGCGGCCCATCCAGAACACCGCCAGGTGCTCGCCGGTAAAACCCGCAAACCAGCCGTCGCGCAGGTCGTTGCTGGTGCCGGTCTTGCCCGCCGCATGCAGCCACGCCAGCCCGGAATCGCCGATCGAACTGGCGGTGCCGTACAGAGCCACCTGCTGCATCGCCCACGTGGTCAGGCGCACTTGCGCCTGGTATTCGCCATTGCCGCCCTGCACCTGGTAGCGCTTGATCGTGCGGCCGTTGCCGTCGAGCACGCCGCGCACCGCGACCAGCGGCAACGCGTGGCCATCGGCGGCGATGTACTGATACAGCTGCGTCACCTGGATCGGCGCCAGATCGATCGCGCCGATCAGCATCGACGGACTGGGATTGATGTTGTCCAGGCCGAACGATTCGAGGAACGCCTTGATCCGCGGCACGCCCACCGCCAGTCCCAGGTGGATGGTGGCGAGATTCCACGATTTCGCCAGCGCATCGACCATCGGCACCTGGCCGTGGCTCTGGTTGTCGTCGTTGTGCGGCGTCCACATGCTGCCGTCCGGCTGGCGCATGCTGATCGGGCTGTCGTCGAGCAGGCTGGACAGGTTCCAGCGCTCGGGCTGGGTCAGCGCCACCAGGTAGACGAACGGCTTGATCGTCGAGCCGATCGGCCGGCGCGCATCGAGCGCGCGGTTGAAGCCCTGGTCGCCGGGAATCCTGCTGCCGACCACGGCCAGCACGCTGCCGGTCTGCGCGTTGGTCACCACCGCCGCCGCCTGCAGCGGATCGGCGCGCTTGCCGAGGCTCCTCATGGTTTCGGCGATCGCCTGCTCGCTGTACAGCTGCGCCGCCGGATCGAGCGTGGTGAATACCGACAGGTTGCCCTGGCTCAGCGTCTCATCGTCGAAGTCGGCGATGATCTGCGTGCGCACCAATTGCATGAAGGCGGGGAAGCGGTTGTGCGGCAGCTGGCCGTTCTTGACGATATCCAGCGGTGCGGCCTGCGCGGCATTGAGCTGCGCGGCGCTGAGCAGGCCGGTGGTGGCGAACTCCTGCAGCACCAGGTTGCGCCGGGTCAGCGCACGCTGCGGCGAACGGCGCGGGTCGTAATAGCTCGGCCCCTTCACCATGCCGACCAGCAAGGCGATCTCCTGCGGGCGCAGGTCTTCCAGGCGGCGTCCGAAGTAGAACTCCGACGCCGCCGCGAAACCGTGCACGGCCTGGCTGCCCTGCTGGCCGAGGAAGACGTCGTTGACGTAGGCCTCGAGAATCCGTCCCTTGCTGTAGTGCGCTTCCAGCAGCAGCGACATCAGTGCTTCGTTGATCTTGCGGGTGAAGTTCTGGTCGCGGCTGAGGAACAGGTTGCGCACCAGCTGCTGGGTCAGCGTGGAGCCGCCCTGCACGGTGTGCCCGGCGCGCAGGTTGGCGAAGGCGGCGCGCGCGATCGCACTGACGTCGATGCCGATGTGGTGCTTGAAGTCGCGGTCCTCGACCGCCTGCAGGCCGCTCACCAGCAGCGGCGGCACGTCGGCCAGGTGCACGAAGCGGCGCTCTTCCTGGCTGGCGCCGTACAGCGTGGCGATGCGCGCCGGGTCCAGATGCGTCAGCGCGATCTTCTTGTCGCTGGTGGCGTCCTGCACCGACTGCACGATGCCCTTGCCGAGGGTGACGCGGATGCGCTTGGGCAATTCGCCGCCGTCGGGGCCGGCGTAGCCGCGCGAGGTGATCGTGTAGCGTGTGCCC
>CAVPQF010000084.1:0-13716 GCA_963707225.1 uncultured Gammaproteobacteria bacterium | reverse complement strand
CAGACAGGCGAGCAGGAGACTGGTGCGATACGTCATCACGGCTCCTACAATTTCAGGTTCAACATGACGCCGACCAGGCTCACGTTGTAGTGCAGCTGGCCGCCCTTGTCGGTATAGAGGCGATGGTCGTAGCTGAGCGTGTTGTCCAGCCCGGCGTAGTGCCAGTCGCTGAAGGCGCCGGTTTCGTAGCGGCCGTACAGGCGCACGCCGACGTTGCGGTTGACGCGGAAGCTGAGGCCCAGGTCGAGCGTGTTGGTGCGGTACTTGTTGTCGGGAAAACCGGCGTTGGCCGCGGCCACACCGGCGGGATCGCGATAGGCCAGCGCGCCGATGGTGGCGTAGTTGTAGCCGACGTGGCCGAACGAGCCGGTGTAGTTGTAGCTGGCGTCGGCACGCACCCGTCCGAAGTCGTGGCTGAAGCTCAGCCCCGCATTGCGGTTGCTCTCGCGGTCGAACTCCCACCACTGGTTCGCATACGGATACAGCGGCCCGCCCAGGTTCGGATCGGTCTGCCCGATGTTCGCGCCGATCAGCGCTTCGTTGTCGGCCACGTTGGAGATGCCCATGTGCGAGGTTTCGGCGCCCAGGTACGCGTTCATCGTGGTCGCCGGGGTCGGCTGCCAATCCCACTGCACGGTGCTGCCGGTGGTGCGGGTGTCCTGCCGGCCGATCAGCGCATCGTAGTTGTCGCGGTTGCCATAGAACGTGGCCGACAGCGTGGCCGAGTCGCCCCACGGGTAGGTGACGATCGCGCGCGCCTTGCTCTCGGTGCGGTCGGACAGGTCGTACTTGCGCATGTCGGCCACGGTATGCGCGGCGATGCCGTTGACCGGCTCGACGAAACCCGGCAGCGACTCGGAGAAGAACTGTTCGTACGGGTCGTAGTTGTACTTGTCGCCATCGCGTTTCGCGTACTCCCAGCTCAGTCGCACGGTGGCGCCGATCACGTCGCGGCTGACCCAGTCGAACTTGATGCGCTGGTCGTCCACGCGCTTGCGCTCGCGGTACTTCGGCTGGTTGTGGTCGTACGTATAGGTGACGCCGAGCGAGGTCTTGCGGCCCAGCTGCCAGTCGCCGCCCAGCTCGAAGATCGTGTCGGTGTAGCCGAACGGATTGTTGCGCACGCTAACCATGTACGACTGGTACAGCGGATTGGTCGGGTCGAAGATGCCGGTCTCGCCCGGCACCACGCTGCCTTGCGAGCCGTTCTCGGAGATGTAGCCGTACTGGCCGGTGAGGGGGTTGTAGGCGAGGTAGCGGGTCTTGTCGTCCTCGCGATACCAGCGCAGGCCGGCATGCCAGCCGAACGCGGGCGTGGGCCGGAAGGTGACGCGTGCGTCGAACAGGCCGGTGTCGATACGCGCGTTGGCGCTCTTCTGCGACAGCGCGGCGGTGCTGTTCCAGTTGGCGCACTGGAAGGTGTAATCCACCGGCGGCGCGATGAAGATGCCGCCGGTGCCGGTGCAGGTGGTCGGCGCCAGCAGCGCATCGTTCTGGCGCATCGTGCCCCACGCGCCGGCGACGGTGAACTGGCCGTTGCCCTTCAGCTCGCGCGACAGGTCCAGCCGGAGGTTGTGGTAGTCGTTGTCCGGTTCCAGCGAGAACTGGCCGTCCTTGATGTCGGCCACCTGCGGCGTGCCGACCACGTTCCACAGGCCGAATGGACTTTCGAAGTTCAGGTGGTCCTTGTGGTTGCGGAAGAACGAGCCGTTGTAGGTCGCCAGGAAATGCCACAGCTTGCCGACGTTGCGCACGCTGAGGTTGACGTCGGTGGTGCGGAAGTCGATCGGTCGCACCGTCTCCAGCACGCCGCCGTTGTCGGGGAACGGAAAGTTGAAGAACATCGAGCCGCCCCACAGGCGGGTGCCCGTGCGCTTCTCGTTGGTGATCGCGGCGGAGCCGATCCAGTTGCGATACAGCACGCCCTCGTAGCTGAGCCCCTCGCGCGTGCGGGTAAGCCCGATGCTGCGCCGTGGCGTGGCGGCCGATACCGCGGCCACCTGTGCCGGCGTGCCGGCACCGGCGACCAGCGGGGCGGGCAGGGTCAGGTCGGTGCTGCCGACGCCGTTCCAGACCGGATAGGCATTGGTCGATACCGTATGCGGCATGTCGCGGTAGAACGCCTCGATCCGGTAGCTGCCGTAGCGCCCGCCGCGCAGGCGATAGAACTGGTCGTCTCCACTCAGGCGGCTGCCACGGACCTCGATGTAATTGCCGGTCTTGCGGTTGTCGAAATTCAGGGCGAACAGACCCAGCACGGCGCCACTTTTCCAGTTGGCGTACTGGCGGAAGTATTCCGCGTTGCGGTCGCCGCCGACGTGCAGGTAGCCGAACTCGATCAGCCCGGTGTAGGTCCAGTCGCCCTGGCCCAGCGGCCTGCCCGGATCGACCATCGGCGGATACGGATACAGCGCGCCGGTCGGCGTGCGCAGCATGCCTGCATGCAGGTACGACATGCCGTCGGGATCGGCCGGCTGCAGCATCGGTGTCCAGCCGCGCAGGTCGAGCGCATTGCCGAACTGCATGTCGCCCACGCGCATGGTGCCGCTGGTGTCACCCGCCAGCGCACCTTGCGTGCCGAGCAGCCCGCACAGCAGGGCCAGGGCCAGGGCTGTCGGCGTCGTGCGATTTCCTTTCAGCGCAAGCATCGTCCGCCTCCGTCACTTGTGGAACTTCGGCCCGGAAGGATTGTTCGACCCGTGGATATTGCTGTGGCAACTGAGGCAGCCGCGCCCGATCAGCCGCTCGTCGGGATGCGGCCCGGTGCCGAGGCCGGTCGCGCTCTGCAGGTCGTTCGGGTGGCGCGTCATGGTGTGGCATTGCTGGCACAGCATCGGGATCGGCGCGACCAGCAGGGTCTGCTGGTTGGAACCATGCACGTCGTGGCAGTTGAGGCAGTTGGCGCGCACGGGCGCGTGCTCGAACAGGAACGGCCCGCGCTTCTCGGCGTGGCAGGTGTAGCAGGTCTCGTTGACCGTGTCGGTTTTCAGCAGCGGCTTGGTGATGCTGCCGTGCGGGTTGTGGCAGTCGGTGCAGGCCATCTGGCCTTCCGGCAGCGGCATGTGCGAACGACGGTTGAACTTGGCGCGGATGTCCTGGTGGCAGGTTGCGCAGACTTCGTTGATCGAGGATTTCGCCAGCACGCCTTCCGGCGACAGCCGCGTCATCGGGTTGTGGCAATCGGTGCAGGACAGCCCGCGGTTCTGGTGGATCGAACCGATCCAGTGCTGGCGCGCGCCACCGGCATGGCAGCTCAGGCACACCCCGGCCTGGACTTGCGGCGGGGTTTTCGCGTCGTGGGTGAAGGCGATGATCGAGCCCGGTGCGGTCGGGTCCTTGGCGTGGGCCGAACCCGGGCCGTGGCAGCTTTCGCAGGCCGCCTGCGGGCCGCTGTTCGCGGCACCGGCGCGGAACGAAGCGACGTGCAGGCTGTGCGACGCCTGCATGTTTTCCTGCGCATGGCAGGCCACGCAGGTCTTCGCGCCGACCGCGTCGGCATTCGGCGCCAGCGGATTGGCCGGAATGGACGCGGCATCGAACGGCGTGGCCGGGCTGTCGCTGGCCGGCGGCAGATGCGGATTGTTCGCCCGCGCCGCACCTGCGCCCATGTCGGTGGCCGGCAACATCTTCGCGATGTCGCTCTGGCTGAGCGCGCTGGACGGGTTGTGCGCGGAATCCGCCGGCGCGGGGGCGGTCGCCTGCTGCGCCTGCGCCACCTGGGAAGCCGAAAGGATGCCACCGGCACCCAGCACCACGCACAACAAGGCGGCAGGAAACAACGAAATCACACGCATGGCTTGACGCCCCTTGGCTAGCGTGAACAAACCGCAATCGGCCGACGCCCCTGCCTGGTATGAACTCCTTGGCAGCCGGCCTTGTCCCGAGCCGGAGTATTCACCCGGAAGTGAAAGATTGTTAAGCCCTTTTGATTGCGTTGAATGTCCATGATCACAGAACAATTCTCGATAATTGTGCATTGCAGCAAGACATTGCGCCGCATCGCGCTAGCCTGATCCGAACCGCAAGGACACGCCGTGCAGGATCTCAACGACATTTACTACTTCGTGCAGGTGGTGGAGCTGGGTTCGTTCACCGCCGCCAGCAAGGCGCTGGGCGTGGCCAAGTCGCAGCTGAGTTTCCGGATGGCGCGGCTGGAGGCCAGCCTCGGCGTGCGGCTGATCCAGCGCACCACGCGGCGCTCGCACGTCAGCGAGATCGGCCAGCGCTACTACGAGCAATGCCGGCAACTGCTGGCCGCCGCCGAGCAGACCCAGCGCGTCATCGACGAAGCCCAGGCCGCGCCGCGCGGGCGCATCCACGTGGCCTGCCCAGTGCTGTTCGCGCAATTGCTGCTGGCGCCGATCCTGGTCGACTTCCTGCGGCACCATCCCGAGGTGCAGGTCGATCTCGACATCTGCCACCACCAGGTCGACGTGATCGCCGGCGGCTACGACATCGCGTTCCGCGTGCACGATTCGCTCAAGGACTCCAGCCTGGTGATGCGCAGCTACGGCATGGACCCGCAGGTGCTGGTGGCCAGCCCCGAGTTGTTGCGGCGCCAGGGCCATCCGACCCAGCCGCTGGAGCTCAAGCGCCTTTCCAGCGTGGGCCTGATCAGCGCGGAAGGGCGGCACTTCTGGCACCTGCAGGCCGCCGACGGCCGCACCCAGCAGGTGGAACACCACCCCAGCCTGACCAGCGACGACCTGCAGGTGCTGTACCAGGCGGTGATCGGCGGCGTCGGCGCGGCGCAACTGCCGCAGTTCGTCTGCCGCGAGCCGATTGCCGAAGGCCGACTGGTGCCGCTGCTGCCGGCGTGGTCGCTGCCGGCGAGAAACGTGCACGCGGTGTACCCCTCGCGCCACGGCCATACCCCGGCGCTGCGCAGCTTCATCGAGTTCGTGGCCCAGCACATGCCGCAGGTATTGCGCCGAACGCAGCAGGGCGTGCTGGCCGGGGATGTGAGACCCGTGCAGGCTGACCTGCTCGCCGGCTGAAGTCGCCGGCTACGCGCCCAGCCAGCGCGCCGCTCCACGGCCGGCGATCAGGCCGCTGGCGAAACAGGCGGTCAGCAGGTAGCCGCCGGTGGGCGCCTCCCAGTCCAGCATCTCGCCGGCGCAGAACACGCCCGGGCGAACGCGCAGCATCAGGCCTTCATCCAGCGCTTCCAGGCGCACGCCGCCGGCCGTGCTGATCGCCTCGGCGACCGGCCGCGCTGCGCGCAGACGCAGCGGCAAGGCCTTGAGCCGCGCCGCCAGCGCCAGCGGATCGGCCAGGGTGGGCTTGTCGGTGAGCTCGAACACCAGTGCGCACTTCGCCGCGTCCAGCCCGGCGCGGCGGCGCAGCCAGTCGCCGATGCTGTGCTTGCCGCGCGGCGCGGCAAGGCGTTCGGCGAGTGCCGCTTCGCTGTAACCGGGTACCAGGTCCAGCTGCAGCCGCGCTTCGCCGTACTCGCGGATCTGCTCGCGCAGCTCGGCGCCGATCGCATAGATCAGGCTGCCCTCGATGCCGTATTCGCTGAGCACGAATTCGCCCTGGCGCGCGTGGGCCACGCCGCGGCGGTCGACCCAGTGCGCCACCACCGGCTTCAGCGGGGCGCCGGCGAAGCGGCTGGACAGATGTTCGCTCCAGTCAAGTTCGAAACCGCAGTTCGCCGGCTGCAGCGGTGCGATGTCGACCCCCATGGCCTGCAACGGTTTTACCCAGGCGCCATCGGAACCCAGCTGCGGCCAGCTGGCACCGCCGAGCGCCAGGATCACTGCCGTGGCCGGCACCGCGCGCGCGCCCTGCGGCGTGTCGAAGTGCAGCGTGTCGTGCGCCTGCCAGCCCAGCCAGCGGTGGTGCACGTGGAACGTCACGCCGGACTCGCGCAGGCGATGCAGCCAGCCGCGCAGCAGGGGCGCCGCCTTCAGGTCGGCAGGAAACACCCGGCCGGAACTGCCGGCGAAGGTTTCCACGCCGAGCCCGCGTGCCCATGCGCGCAGCGCATCCGCATCGAACGCATCGAGCCAGCGGCCCACCTCGTGATGGCGCGCGCCGTAGCGTTCGACGAAACGCGCGCGGGGTTCGCGGTGGGTGAGGTTGAGCCCGCCCTTGCCGGCCAGCAGGAATTTCCGCCCGACCGAACCCTTCGCGTCATACAGGTCGACCGCCACGCCGGCCGCGCACGCGGCCTCGGCCGCCATCAGTCCCGCCGGACCGCCGCCGATGATCGCCAGTCGGGGAACGGCTGTCCGGGTCATCCGCGCATGGTCGCATGCCGCTCGGGCGGAATGAACGGGCGGCCAACCGTCCCCGGTTGCGCGTGAGCGAAAGCTCGCACCATGTCATGCGCCTTGCCGGGCATCTCAAATGAATCGGGCATGACCGGACACGGCCGCCACGAGCTGAATTCGCGGAAATGAGGCGGGGCTTGTCGAGCAATATCTTTCGGAGCCTCCCATAATAATATCGTTCCAAACGCAACTAATTGCGCCAATAAATATCCGCTTCCGGGAAATAAGTGCGCCGCAAGGATGACCGGCGACGCCGACCTGTACGTCAAGCTCGGTTCGACGCCGACCACCAGCAGCTACGACTGCCGCCCGTACATCAGCGGCAACAGCGAGAGCTGCACCACCTCGGCGCCGACGCCGGGCACGTACTACGTCATGGTGCGCGCCTACAGCAGCTACAGCGGCGTCACGCTGACCGGCAGCTACACGCCGTAGGCGGCTGACCGAAGCAGCGACGTGCAGGGAAGCGCGTCGACTGCTGCATGAACCCGGGGCCCGGCCGGCAACGACCAGGCCTCGCGGTTCCCGATGGTGCAAGCGCATATCGGCCGGTCGCGCCAACGTTGTATCGTGCCGGCCTTGCCGCCGGAGAATGCATGCGATGTACCGGATCACCGCCCTGCTCCTGTTCGCCCTGCTTGCCGCACCGGCCGCCGCACCGGCCGAACCGGAACCGGCCATGCCGCACGAACAACCGGCACTGCATGCGCTGGCCTACGCGCCCAGCGAGATGGAACTGCGCGCCACGATCACGAAGCTGGTCGGTTTCGGCACCCGTCATACCCTGTCCGACACGACGTCCGATACGCGCGGCATCGGCGCCGCGCGGCGCTGGGTGAAGTCGCGCTTCGAGGCGATCTCGCAGGATTGCGGCGGCTGCATCGAGGTGATCACGCCATCGCAGACGTTCACCGGCAAGCGCGCGCCAGAACCGACCGGGGTGATGGACGTGGTCGCGATCAAGCGCGGCAAGCGCGATCCGAATCGGGTCATCGTGATGACCGGCCACCTCGACTCGCGCGTCACCGACGTGATGAACGCCGGCAGCAATGCGCCCGGCGCGAACGACGACGCTTCCGGCGTCGCCGCCCTGATCGAGGCGGCGCGGCTGCTGTCGAAGCAGGACAACGACGCCACCCTGGTATTCGCCGCCTTGTCCGGCGAGGAGCAGGGCCTGTACGGCGGGAAGGTGCTGGCCGACTACGCCGTCGCGCATGGCTGGCGGGTCGAGGCCGAGCTCAACAACGACATCGTGGGCAACAGCCAGGGCCAGAACGGGGTGCTCGACAACACCCACGTGCGCGTGTTCTCCGAGGGCACCAAGAGCAACGAGACGGCCGCCCAGGCGGACTATCGCCGCTACCACGGCGGCGAGGTGGATTCGCCCTCGCGCAACCTCGCCCGCTACATCGACCGCCTCGCCGACAGCTACCTGCCCGACTTCCGCGTGCGCATGGTCTACCGCACCGACCGCTACGGCCGCGGCGGCGACCAGGTGCCGTTCCTGCAGGCGGGCTACCCCGCCGTGCGCGTCACCGAGGCGCACGAGAACTACACCCGGCAGCACCAGGACCTGCGCAGCGGACGTACCGATCAGGATCGGGGCGTGCACTACGGCGACACCATCGACGGCATCGACTTCCGCTACCTCGCCCGCGTCACCGCATTGAACGCCGTCACCATGGCCGCGCTGAGCCGCGCACCGGCGCCGCCGGCCGGCGTCGACAGCAAGGGCGCGCTGGCCACCGACACCACGCTCAGCTGGCACAGGGTGCCCGCTGCCGCCGGCTATCGCGTGCACTGGCGCGACACCACCGCGGCGCAATGGCAGCATCGGCGCGCGGTCGGCGACGTCGACCACGCGGTGCTGCAGGACGTGGTGATCGACGACGGGTTCTTCGGCGTCTCGTCGGTCTCGGCCGACGGCTACGAGAGCCCGGTGGTATTCCCCGGCTATGCCGGCAGCTTCGAGCGTTCGCCGGCAGCGGCATCGAGCAGCGGCGGTCGCTGAGCGACGCCGCAGCGCCGCTCGATCCAGCGGCCCGCCCAGCAGGCCAAGCCGGCGCAGGTGCGCTGGCGGTGGCCGGGCTGATTCCGGCCGCCTGCGCCAGCTCGCCCGCCGGACGCGCGGTGCCGTCGACCAGGGTCAGCAGCATCGCGGCGCGTGCGGGTTCGGCCAGTTGGTGGCGGTTGAACGGTGCGGCCTCGTCCATGCAGGCAGTCTAGCCAGCGCGCGGCCCGGACGTTTCGCCGCGCGCTGCCGTCGATCTTGTCGATCCTGATGATGTCCAGCGGCAGGTTCTTCAAATAGGTGAACGAGGACATGCCGGCGCCGAAATCGTCCAGCGCGATGCGGCAACCGGCCGCGCGCAGGCGCTCCATGAAGCGCACCACCTGCGACAGGTTGCCGATCAGGCGGCTCACCCGGAACGACACCGCGACCGAGCCGCGCATGCGCCGTCGCCGATCTTCGACCGACTGCGGCGGGTTCCCCGGGCTGAATACCGGCAGCCGCAGCGTGATGCCGTCGGCCACGCCCTCGGTGGCCGGCTGCTGCACCGGTGGCAAGGCGTCCGCCACGCGATACCGTGATCGCCGATGGTACACAACTGCGTCGCAGGTGCGACATCCGTCGGCCGTTCAACGCCGCTCGCGCGGCTTCGCGCGATGCGTGGGCGTGGCCGTCCACGGATCGTCCGGCCACGGGTGGCGCGGGTAGCGCCCCTTCAGTTCCTTCTTCACTTCCGGATAGGTGCGTTCCCAGAAACCCTTCAGGTCCTGGGTCACCTGGATCGGCCGGCCGGCCGGCGACAGCAGGTGCAGGGTCACCGGGATGCGCCCGCCGCCGATGCGCGGCGTGTCGGCCAGGCCGAACAGTTCCTGCAGCTTCACCGCCAGCACCGGCGGCTCGCCTTCGGCGTACTCGAGCCGGCGGCTCTGCCCGCTCGGCACCACCAGGCTTTCCGGCACCTGCGCGTCGAGCATGCGGCGCTGCTCGTAGTCGAACAGCGACGCCAGCGCCTGCGACAGCTCCTCCGCACTCAACGCGTCGAAGCGGTGCTTGCCGTCGAGGTACGGCGCCAGCCAGTCCTCCAGCGAGGCGAGCAGCGCCGGCTCGGAAACATCCGGCAGAGCCAGCTCGGGCATCCACGCGCGCAGCGCCTGCATGCGCGCGCGCAGCCGCCGCGCATGCCCGCTCCACGGCAACGCGTCGAGGCCCTTCGCGCGCACGGCGGCCAGCAGGGCCGGCAGCGCATCGGCAGGTTTCACCGGCACGCTGCGGCGCTCCAGCACGATCGCGCCGAAGCGCCGTTCGTCGAACGCTTCGGCGGCGCCGCGCTCGTCGTTCCAGCGCAGCGTGCGCGCGCGGGAGAACTGCGCAGGGTAGTCGCGTTCGAGCACGCGCGGATCGAGCGGCGCCGCGGCCAGGATCAGGCTGTCGCGCGCCTCGAAGCGCAGGTCCAGCGCGACCAGCCACGGCTCGCCCGGCAGCGCGGTGTTCTCGTGCAGGCGCGCGCCGCGGCCATTGGCCAGGGTGTAGCGCAGCGGGTTGCCGTCGTCGCGATGCGCGATGCGGTCGGGGAACGCGTGCAGCAGCAGGTCGCCGATCGCGTGGCTATCCGGTACGCCGCTGGCCGCGGTATGGACGTCCAGACGTCTGCGCCAACCCTTGCTGGCCTGCTCGATCGCGGCCAGCGCGCCGCCGTCCACCTCGCTGCGCGCGGCCGGACCACGGCGGTCACGCCAGGCATGCAGGGCGGTCACGCGGGCGCGGAAATCATCGCTGCGCGCCTGCGTGCCGCGCAGCGGCGAGCGTGCCTCCATCAGCGCCAGCAGGTCGGCGACCAGCGCATGCAGTTCCGGCGGCGCGCGCAGCGCGGCGGCGCCGAGCCGCGGCGTGGCACCCAGTTCCAGCATGCGCCGGCCGAGCGCGGTGATGCGGCCATCGGCATCCAGCGCGGCGAGGTTCGTCAGCAGTTCGCGCGCCTGCGCCAGCGCGCCGGGCGGCGGCGGATCGAGCCATGGCAGCGCCGCGCTGCTGCTCGCCGTCATGCCCCAGGCCGCCAGCTCCAGCGCCAGCGCGGACAGTTCGGCCTGGGCGATCTCGGCCGTGCGCGCCGGCTCCAGCCGCCTGCCCTGCGGCCACAGCCGGTACGCCGTGCCCGCCGCCACGCGGCCGGCGCGACCGGCGCGCTGGTCGGCCGAGGCCTGCGCGATGGTCACCGTCTCCAGCCGGGTGAAGCCGGAGTTCGGATCGAAGCGCGGCTCGCGCGCGAGCCCGCTGTCGATCACCGCGCGGATGCCCGGCAGCGTGATGCTGGACTCGGCCACATTGGTCGCCAGCACGATGCGCCTCGTGCCGGGCTCGGCCGGCGCCAGCGCCGCCTGTTGTTCGGCCAGCGACAGCTCGCCGTGCAGCGCGACCAGCTCGACGTCGTCGCGCGCCAGCGTCTGCGCCAGCAGCGCCTGCGTGCGCGCGATCTCGCGTCGGCCGGGCAGGAAGGCCAGCACGTCGCCGTCGTTTTCTTCCAGCGCCTGCCGCGCGACGCGGGCGAGATGATGCTCGACGGTTTCCTGGGTGCGCGCCGGCGGATGCTCGACGCGCACCGGAAAACTGCGGCCCGGGCTGCTGATGCGCGGCGCGCCCAGCCAGGCCGCGATGCGCTCGCCGTCCAGCGTGGCCGACATCAGCAGCAGGCGCAGCTCGGGCCGCAGCGTGGCCTGCACGTCCAGCGCCAGCGCGGCGCCGAGGTCGCCGGCGAGGTGGCGTTCGTGGAACTCGTCGAACACGATCGCGCCGATGCCGGCCAGTTCCGGATCATGCTGGATCAGCCGGGTGAGGATGCCTTCGGTGACCACCTCGATGCGGGTCGCCGCGCTCACCTTCGACTCGAAGCGGATGCGGTAGCCGACGGTCTGGCCGACCGCCTCGCCGAGCTGCTGCGCCATGAACTGCGCGGCGGCGCGCGCCGCGATCCGGCGCGGTTCCAGCATCACGATCTTCTGCCCGGCCAGCCACGCCGCGTCGAGCAGGGCCAGCGGCACCTGGGTGGTCTTGCCGGCGCCCGGCGGCGCCTCCAGCACCAGCCGCGGCTGCGCCGCCAGCGACGCGCGGATCTGCGGCAGCAGCGGGGTGATCGGGAACGAAGGCGGCGCACGGCTCATCGCGCGCATGATAGCGGGCGCTGCCGCGCGCCTGCCCCGGCGACGTGCCGGGGACAGGCGCCGGTTACGGTTTCGCGGCGGCGGCAGGCGGTGCGCGCAGCGGCTCCAGCGATTCGAACTTGCTCTGGTAGTCGTCGGTGATCTGCTTCGCATCCGCACCGCCGCGAATCACCCGCGGCGTGATCAGCACGATCAGCTCGGTGCGGTTGCGGCTGCGGTTGGTGCTGCCGAACAGCCGGCCCAGTACCGGAATGCGGTTGAGCCCCGGGATGCCGGTGTCGGTGGTGCCCTCGGCCTGCTGGATCAGGCCACCCAGCAGCACGGTCTGGCCGCTCTGCACGGCCACCTGGGTGGCCAGCTTGCGCTGCGAGATGGCCGGGTTGCCGTTGACCAGCGGCACCGACTTGTCGGCCTGGCTGACTTCCTGGCTGATGTTCATGTAGACCAGGCCGCCGGGATTGATCCGCGGCTGCACGTTGAGGATCACGCCGGTGCTCAGGTAGTTGACCTGGCTGTAGCTGGTGGGCGTGCCGATGCCGGTGTTCACGCTGGTCTGGTTGATCGGGATCTGGTTGCCGACCGCGATGCTCGCCACCTGGTTGTTCATCACCACCATCGAGGGCGCCGACAGCGTCTTGGTGTTGCCGCTGGTCTCCATCGCGCGCACGGCCACCTGCAGGTCGCTGTTGATGAAGGAATAGAACAGCGGCTCGCCGCCGAACACGTTGCCGCCCTGGCCCAGCCCGAGCTGGCGATGCCGGTACGGCTGGCCCGGCTGGAACGTGCCGTCCGAGGTGCTGCCGGTGCTGCCGGTCAGCCCTTCCAGGTACCACTGCACGCCGAACCGGAACTCGCCGGTGAGGCTGACCTCGAGGATGCGCGTCTCGATCTGCACCTGCATCGGCACGTTGTCGAGCTTGTTGATCGCGCCCTTGATCTCCTCCCACTGCGACGGGCGCGCGCGCACCAGCAGCTGGTTGCTGCCGTCGACCGAGCTGATCCGCACGCTGCCGTCGCTGGAGCTGTATTGCTGGTCGCTGGCCGCGCCGTTGTTGCCGCCCGCCGCGTTGCTGCCGAAGCCGGTCGAGCTGCTGCCGAAACCGCCGCCGGCCGCCGCGCCGCCCTCGCGGCCGTTGCCGCTGGTGCCGCCGAAGCCGCCGCCCGCGTTGGCGTTGTTCTGGCCGCCGTCGCGCGACGCGTCGGCCGGGTTGCCGAAGCCGCCGGCGGTGCTGCCCATGCTGGTCGCGCCGGCGTTCTCGGCGCTGCCCAGGGTGGCGCCGGCCAGGCCCGGCCCGACCTGGCCGCCGTTGTCGCCGCCGCTGCCGGCGCCGTTGGTGTAGATCTGCGCCAGGTATTTCGCCAGGTCCGACGCCTTGATGTTGCGCACGTCGTAGACGAACAGCTGCGGCTCGTTGCCGCCGCCGCGGTCGATGCGCGCGATCCAGTCGCCGACTTCCTGCAGGTAGTCGGGCTGGGTGCTGATCACCACCAGCGCGTTGGTGCGCTCGATCGGGATGAAGCGCAGCATGCCGGCCAGCGGGGTGTTGCCGTGCTCGCCGAACATGCCGTCCAGCTTCGGCATCAGCTCGCCCACGTTCGCGTACTGCAGGTTGAACACGCCCACCGACATGCCGCGCAGCCAGTCGACGTCGAACGTGCGCACCATGCTCTGGTAGTTCGCCAGCTCCTGCGGCGTGCCGGACATCACCAGCAGGTTGCGCGCCGGGTCCACCAGCAAGGTGGCGTCCGCCCGCGCGAACGGCTTGATCAGCTTCTGCATCTCGGTGGCGGAGATGTAGTGCAGCGGGAACAGCCGCGCCTGCAGGCCGCCCTGCGGCGCGGCGGCGCCGAGGCTGGGCACCAGGTTGCCGGCCACCGCATCCTTCTGCGGCATCACCACGTAGCCGCCATCGCGGCGCACCAGCGCGTTGCCGGTCCACGCCAGCAGGGTCTCCAGGATCGGCAGCGCCTGGCTCGAATCGACCGGTTCGGAAGTGGAGAACGAGATGTTGCCCTGCACGCCGGGCACGATCGTGTAGTTCTGCTTGAGCAGGTCGCCGAGGATCGCCTTGACCACCGCCTGCACCGGCTGGTTCTCGAAGTTGAACGTCACCGCGCCGTTGCCGCTGGCCGCCGGGCGTGGCGTGGCCAGCGCGCCGGGCCGGATGAACTGGCCGCTGCCGTGGCTGACCTCGGCCGTCGCCGCGGGTGCATTGCGGCTGCCGCCGTCGCTGTTCAGCGGCAGCGGCGCCGGCACCGGGTTTGTCGTGCCGGG
>CAVPQF010000083.1:0-16958 GCA_963707225.1 uncultured Gammaproteobacteria bacterium | reverse complement strand
ATCGAACTGGCCGAGCATCGCCGCGTCCGGTTCGCCGGCAACGATTTCCAGCGAGGGATCGAACGCGCGTGCCGCGTCGGCTTCGGCGACGCGGCAGAACAGGGTCAGCGCCTGCGCCGGCAGCTGCGAGCGCAGTGCCTTGATCACGGCATGGCCTTCGCGACCGAAACCCCAGACCGCAACACGGCGGTTGCGAAGATCGGCGAAGCGCATCAACCGATCGCCGCCAACGCCGGCTGCAAGCGCGCCGGCACGCGGTGTTCGGGCGACGGCTGCAGCCACGGCTCCAGCGCCAGTTGCGCGACATCGAGCCTGGGCAGGATCTCGTTGCGGAAGCGCTCGACCAGCGCGTCCTCCTGCCACTCCGGCCGCTGGCTCAGCGCATGCATCGCGGCGCGCGCCTCGGCACCCTCGCCCACGCACTCGAACGGCTTGTGGTCCTGGTATTCCAGCAGCGCGTCGAAGCCGGCGGCCTGGCCTTCATCGTCCAGCAGGTTGCGCCCGAAGATCGCCAGCAGCCGTGGCTTGGGCAGGAACGGCGCCAGCGCGAGAAACACGAAGTGGCACTTCGGGCACTGCCCGCACCAGCGATCGACCGGCTTCGGGCCGAGCAGCCTGAAGTTGCGGTTGCAGCTGGAGAACACGTCGAAGTACGTGGTCAGCTTCGCGAACGCGCGGGTGATCGCCAGCTCCGAATACGGCCGCAGCAACGAGCAGTAGTCGAGGTCGCTGGCCACGTGCGTGTGCAGCCAGTCGCCCAGCAGTGTCTCGAACGCGAGGCTCTTGCTCCACTGGTGGTTCACCTGCTGGCCGTCGTACTCCAGCGTGGCGACCGAGGCGGAACGCTCGTTGGCGAACGCGATCGAGTCGTAGCCGTACAGGATCGCGGCCACGGCGAGGATCGCCGAGTTCACCGCGGTCACCGGGATATGTCCGTTCCAGGCACCGAGCCGGTTCAGCTCGAACAGTGCCGGCGCCAGTTCGCGCTGGATATTCAGAAGCGGCAAGCCGGTACGCTCGGCGCAGGCCGCGATCAACGCGGAATTGCCGACCCACACCGCGGTCGCCTCGCTGCCGATCGACTTGATCGCCTCGACCGCGACCAGTGAATCCTTGCCGCCGCCGATGGGCACCAGGGTGCGTTTGGGCAGGTTGAGTTTGGGCGCCGTGCTTCGATCGCTGGCTTGTGGCGAGGCCTGCCCCTCACCCCGACCCTCTCCCCCCGGGGGAGAGGGAGATGTGGTGCTACGCGGAAACTGGATGCGTCCGCGCAGGTCCAGCCCGTTGCGATAGGCAAACTCGGCCAGTCCGTGCAGGTACAACTGATCCAGCAACTCGGCGCTGGCGTCGTCGAGCGGGCCCTCGGCCACTTCGATCTTCGGCGGCACGCCGGCCTTGTAATAGCTGATGCCGGCGATCAGATGCAGCATCCCCAGCGCGGCATCGAACGCCGCCCGGCGCCCGGCCGGCAGCGCGGGCGCGTTCGGAAAGCGGATCCGCTCGACCAGCTCCTCGCCATCATCGAACGCATAGCCGAACTCGGCCACGCCATCCGCATAGCTGGCACGGGTAAAGCGGAACACCTGGGTCAGGCGCGGTTGCATCGTATTTGTTGCCAAGACATTCTCCAGCCAGACCGGCATTATCACCGTCGCGCATGGCGCAGGCGAGGCAGCGTCATTCGATGATGATTTCGTCAGCTTCATCGCGCAGGTTGTAGCGGCTGGACATCACCTTGCCGTACGCGCCGGCCTGCGCGATCAGCATCACGTCGCCCTCCCGGGCCTCGGGCAGGCGGCGGTCGGTGCCCAGCACGTCGCCGCTCTCGCAGATCGGGCCGACCACCTGGTACAACGCGGTGGCCGGTTCGCCGAGCCGGCTGAGGTTGACGATCTCGTGCCAGGCGTCGTACAGCGCGGGACGGATCAGGCTGTTCATGCCGGTGTCCACGCCGAGATAGCGGAAGCCGCCCTTGTCCTTCTGCTGGGTCGCCCGCGTCAGCAGCACGCCGGCGTCGGCCACCAGGTAGCGGCCCGGCTCCATCCACAGCTGGTACTGCGGATAGACCGCCTTGACCTCGCGCAACGCACGGTCGAGCGCGGCGATGTCCAGCGGCGCCTCGCCCGGGTGCGCCGGCACGCCGAGGCCGCCGCCGATATTGAGGAACACCACGCTGCCGATGCGCTCGGCCAGGCTGGCCAGCTGCGCATACACCTCGCCCCAGTGCGCGGCATCGAGCACGCCCGAGCCCAGGTGCGCGTGCAGGCCGCGCACGCTGGCACCATGCGTTTCGGCCAGCTGCAGGAACAGCGGCAGCTGATCCAGCGGCAGGCCGAACTTGCTGCCGCTGCCGCCGGTGCGCACCTTCTCGTGGTGGCCCAGGCCGCGGCCCAGATCGATCCGCAGCACGACCTCGCGGCCGCGGAACAGCTCGCCCCAGTGCTGCAGCGGATGCAGCGCGTCGAGCGTGACGGTGGCGCGGGTGCCCAGTGCGTAGACGTAATCCCCGCGCGGCGCGAAGTTCGGCGTGAACAGCAGCGGCACCGATGCCGCCACCACCGCGGCGACCGCTTTCAATTCACCCGGCGACACGCACTCGAACGCGAAACCCTCCGCCGCCAGCGCGCGCAGGATCGCCGGATGCGTGTTCGCCTTCACCGCATAATGCAACCGATCCACCGCCGCCAGCGACTTCAATTCGCGCGCCTGCTGGCGCACCGTGGGCAGGTGGTAGACGTAGCGCGGCGTGGCTTCGGCGGCCAGTTCCAGCAGGCGTGGACGCTGCGTCTCGCGCCACCATGCCGGCACCGCGCCGGCCATCTCGCCGGTACCGTACAAGGCCTGCCAGCTGGGGCCGAACAAGGCGCTGTCGTCGGTGCGCAACGCGCCGGCGGCGATCAGCAGATCGTGCAGATGCGGCAGCAGCGCGTCGACCACCTCCTCATCGACCACGAAGGTGAGGTTCAGGTTGTTCGACGATTGCGAAATCATGTGCACGCGCAGCTGGCCGAACTCGGCCAGCACGCCGGACAGCGTGTGCAGCAGCGAGCGCATGCCGCGGCCGACCAGGGTGATCGCCGCGCACGGTGCGATCACCTTCACCCGGCACGCCTTGGCCAGGTCGCTGGCCAGCGCGGCGATCGCGTCGGAGTCGAGCAGGTTCTCGGTGGGATCGAGCGACACGGTGACGTTGGTCTCGGCCGAACCGATCAGGTCCACCGACAGGCCGTGCTGCTTGAAATGCGCGAACACGTCGGCGAGGAAGCCGACCTGCTGCCACATGCCCACCGACTCCATCGAGACCAGGGTGATGCCCTTGCGCGCGCTGATCGCCTTGACGCTGGGTGCATGTGCGCGCACTTCCGGGCCGATCACCGTGCCGTCGAGTTCGGGACGGTTGGTGTCCTTGATCAGCAGCGGCACGCGCGGTTCGCGCAGCGGTGACAGGCAGCGCGGATGCAGCACCTTGGCGCCGGTGGAGGCGATTTCCTGGGCCTCCTCGTAATCCAGCCGCTGCAGCAGGCGCGCACCCGGCACCTGGCGCGGGTTGGCGGTGAACATGCCGGCCACGTCGGTCCAGATCTCCACCCGCTGCGCCTTCAGCAGCGCGCCGAAGTACGCGGCCGAGGTGTCCGAGCCGCCGCGCCCGAGCAGCACGGTGCGGCCATGCGTTTCGCGCGCGATGAAGCCCTGGGTGATGAACACCTCGCCCAGCGTGGCCAGGCGTGCGTTCAACGCCGGATCGGGCTTCGCCTCGACCATCGCCGACAGCAGCCGGGTGCGCTCGTTCTGGTTCGGCAACGCCACCGCCGCCAGGCAGTCGCGCGCGTCCAGCCACTGCGTGGGCAGGCCGCTATGGCTGAGGAACGCTGCGCCGAGCGCACTGGACATCAGCTCGCCGTGCGCCTGCACCTGCGCCTGCCAGGCCAGCTCGCCACGGGCGGCGGGGCCGTCCTCGGCCAGCCGTGCGAGCTCGTCCAGCCGCTCGCCGAGCGTGTCCGGCAACGCCAGCTGCATGTGTTCCAGCAGGTCGTAGTGGCGCTGCGCGATCGCGCCGGCCGCCGCCTTGCGCTTGTCCTGCCCGCCCTCGCCGCACAGTTGTTTCAGCGCGTCGGTGATGCCGGTCAGCGCGGAGACGACGACCAGCACGCGCGCGCCCTCGGCGCGGCGGCTGGCGACCAGCTCGCGGATGTTCTGCCAGCGCGGCAGCGTGGCGACGCTGGTGCCGCCGAACTTCATCACGATCCAGGGAGCGTCGGGGGGCAACGGCGCAAGGTTTGGCGAGGTCACGTGGGTTCGCTGTCGGGAGAGGTATTCAGTCAGTGTTGCGCTGCGGCATTGGAATTGCAAATGGTTTTGTGATGACTATTCGTTTGGACGTATGGACGTCCGAACCATCGACGCCACCTGTCCGGCAGGAGCAGCGGTGAACGAGGCTCCCTCTCCTGATTGCAGGGGAGGGTTGGGGTGGGGTGCTCTGGACTTTCGGGTTCGGTTTCGATGGAGAGTATGCCGACCTTGGAGCTCCCCTCCTCAATCCTCCCCCACAGGGGGAGGAGGCAATGGCGTGCGCTGCGCGCACCCGGTTATTGAACAAAGACGGGGATCTTCCCGATCCTTGCCTGCCACTCACGGGGGCCGGTCTGGTGCACCGAGCTGCCGCCCGAGTCGACGGCAACGGTGACCGGCATGTCCTCGACGGTGAATTCGTAGATCGCCTCCATGCCCAGGTCGGCGAAGCCAACCACGCGCGAGGCCTTGATCGCCTTCGATACCAGGTACGCGGCACCGCCCACGGCGATCAGGTACACCGACCGGTGTTTCCTGATCGCCTCGATCGCGGCGGGGCCGCGCTCGGCCTTGCCGACCATGCCGAGCAGGCCGGTCTGCGCCAGCACCTGCTCGGTGAACTTGTCCATGCGCGTGGCGGTGGTGGGGCCGGCCGGGCCGACCACTTCCTCGCGCACCGGATCGACCGGGCCGACGTAATAGATGAAGCGGCCGTTGAAATCCACCGGCAGCGGCTCGCCCTTGTTCAACATCTCGACCATGCGCTTGTGCGCGGCGTCGCGGCCGGTGAGCAGCTTGCCGTTGAGCAGCAGTGTCTCGCCCGGTTTCCAACTGGCCACGTCCTCGCGCGTCACCGTGTCGAGGTTCACCCGGCGGCCTTTCGAGGCGTCGTAGGTCAGCTTCGGCCAGTCTTCCAGCGACGGTGGATCGAGCATCACCGGGCCGGAGCCGTCCAGCACGAAGTGCGCATGACGGGTGGCGGCGCAGTTCGGGATCATCGCCACCGGCAGGTTCGCCGCGTGGGTCGGGAAATCCTTCACCTTGACGTCGAGCACGGTGGTGAGGCCACCCAGGCCCTGCGCGCCGATGCCCAGCGCGTTGACCTTCTCGTACAACTCGATGCGCAGTTCCTCGGCGCGGCTGGCCGGGCCGCGCGCGATCAGCTCCTGGATGTCGATCGACTCCATCAGCGACTCCTTCGCCATCAGCATCGCCTTCTCGGCGGTGCCGCCGATGCCGATGCCGAGCATGCCCGGCGGACACCAGCCGGCGCCCATGGTGGGCACGGTTTTCAGTACCCAGTCGACGATCGAGTCGGACGGATTGAGCATGGCGAACTTCGACTTCGCCTCGGAACCGCCGCCCTTCGCGGCCACGATCACCTCGACGGTGTCGCCCGGCACGATCGTCATGTTGACCACCGACGGCGTGTTGTCCTTGGTGTTGATGCGCTTGCCGGCCGGGTCGGCCAGCACGCTGGCGCGCAGCTTGTTGTCCGGGTCCAGATAGGCGCGGCGCACGCCTTCGTTGACCATGTCCTCCAGGCTCATCGTGGCGTCGTCCCAGCGCACGTTCATGCCCACCTTCAGGAACACGGTGACGATGCCGGTGTCCTGGCACATCGGCCGGTGGCCTTCGGCGGCCATGCGCGAGTTGATCAGGATCTGCGCCATCGCATCCTTCGCGGCGGGGCTTTCTTCGCGCTCGTACGCGGCGGCCAGGCTCCTGATGTAGTCGACCGGGTGGTAGTAGCTGATGTACTGCAACGCGTCGGCGACGGACTGGATCAGGTCTGCTTGCTTGATGTGGGCCATGGGCTCGGCTTTTCGCGGATGGAATCGCCCCGCAGACTTGTGCGCGGGGACAATGAACGCCCATTGTGCCGCACGTGCGGCCTCGGACAAAACCTCGCGACGGCGCGCCATGCAACCGCCGGGTCCGCCACGAGGGATGCAACAAAGTCCGAACTTTTCATGAACGCCCGTTGGCACTAAGCTCGGCGAAGCGGCGCAACGCCGGTCGTCAGGGGGAACTGACGACGTCGCTGGGGAAACTGCAAGTCATTCGTGAATCGCCTGGGCTGGGTTCCAAAGCGGTGCCGTCTTCCGTTCGCCTGTCGAAAGGGCATCCGCTTGCCAGCCAGCTCTGTCCACTCAGGGAGTAACGCTCATGCACTTGAAATTGCACAGGAAGGCCCTCGCCATCAGCCTGGCCGTCACGCTGGCGGGGGTGGCCACCTCGACTACCGCCGCCGGCCTGCAAGCCGTCACCGACCAGGGCGTGGCACCCACCGATCAAACCGTGACCGTCAGCCTCGTGCTGCGATTGCGTCACGAGGACGAGCTTGAGAACTACGTTCGGCAAACTGCCACACCGGGCAGCGCGAATTTCCAGAAATTCCTCACCACGGCCGAATTCGCTGCGCGCTACGGCGCTACCGACGCGCAGATTTCCCGGGTCCAGACCTATCTGGGTCAACACGGCCTGAGTGGCGAGGTACTGGACAACCACATGGTGATCAGCGTGCGCGGCACGCTTGGTCAGTTCGGCACGATGTTCGGTGCGCCAGTGCATACCTACGTCTCGCGCGAGACGGGCCGACGCTTCCATCGCCCGGCCCGTCGGTTGGTGATGCCGGTGGGCCTTGACAACAACGTGATCCTCGCCAGCGGCCTCAGCAACGAGTGGCATTACGTGCCGCACCACACGTCGAAGCTGCCGGTGTCGACTCTGCACATCGCCAACTCGCCGACCACGCTGTCCGCCAGGGCGGTCCCTGCCGCCGGCAACCCCGCCGCCACAGGCATCCCGGGCCAGTACACCGTGGGCGACGTGGCCAACATGTACAACGTCAACCCGCTGTACCAGCGCGGCATCACCGGCGCGGGCTCCACGGTGGCCATCGTCACCCTCGCCAACTTCGACCCGGCGGATGCGGAGGACTACTGGGCCGCGATCGGGCTGGATACCAGGCCGGGCCGCATCACCCAGGTCCATGTTGATGGCGGCGGCGGCACGGACGGCGCCGACGAAACCGCACTCGACGTGCAGCAAGCCGGCGGGCTGGCGCCGCAGGCCAACATCATCGTCTATGACGCGCCCAACGCCGGCTCGGGCTTCGTTGATGCGTTCGCCCGCGCGGTCTCCGACAACAAGGCCGACAGCATCTCGACCAGTTGGGGCCTGGGCGAGATCTTCAACTTCGCCGCCTTGAACATCGATGGCGCCAGCAACACCGACACCACCGACGTAGGCGACCTGAAGGCCTACCACCAGATCTTCCTGGAAGCGGCGGCACAGGGGCAGTCGATGTTCGCCGCCAGCGGTGACTCCGGCGCCTACGATACGGTGCGCCAGCTCGGCAGCGGCGACGGTCCCGGCCAGTTCAGTGCGCCGCTCACCGTCGACGCACCCGCCTCGGATCCGTATATCACCGCCGCCGGCGGCACCACGGTGCCGGTGAAGTTCGTCAACTCCGCCGGGGATGTGGTGCTCTCGATCGATCAGGAAAGCGTCTGGGGCTGGGATTACTTGCTGCCGTTCGTGCCCAGCCGCGACGCGGTGTTCTCGGTCGGCGGCGGCGGTGGCGTCAGCGTCTACTGGCGCACACCGCCCTACCAGTTCTTCACCTCGGACACGCGCCGCAGCGAAAGGAAGCAGGCGCTGGTCTACAACGACCCGGCCAGCGGCCCGTACACCTACCTGAAACTGCCGGGCAACTTCGCCGGACGCAACGTACCGGACATCTCGCTCAACGCCGACCCGGAAACCGGCTATTTGCTGGTGTTCCAAGGCGGCTTGTACAGCTCCGGCGGCACCAGTTTCGTGGCGCCACAACTGAACGGGGTCGCCGCCCTGCTGCGACAGAGCACCGGCCACCGCATCGGTCTGTGGAATCCGCACATGTACCTGCTGCAGAACGTCTTCGGCTACGGCAAGTGGTCCGCCTTCAACCGCATCAGCGCCGGCGACAACTGGTTCTACGCCGGCAATGACCACTACAACCCGGGCGCCGGCATCGGCACCCTGAACGTGGCCAATTTCGACCAGTTCCTGCGGGTCGGCTTCTGACCTGGCCACCGGCCCGCGCGCAGGGCGCGGGCCGGTTCACCGGCTTGCCGGCAGACCTCTTCGATGCGATCTTCCGGCTTTCCCTGCCAGGAGTCGCCATGCCACATCCACGCCGTTTCCTGCAGCTGGATGTCTTCGCCAGCCGACTCTTCGACGGCAATCCGCTGGCTGTGGTGGTGGATGCCGAAGGACTGGACGGCGAAGCGATGCAGCGTATCGCGCGCTGGACCAACCTCTCCGAAACCGCCTTCCTGTTGCCGCCAACCAGCGCCGTGGCGGACTACCGCGTGCGCATCTTCACCCCGCGCCAGGAACTGCCATTCGCCGGCCATCCCAGCGTGGGCAGCGCGTATGCCGCGATCGAATCCGGGCTGGTGCCGCCCCACAAGCCACAACTGCTGCAGGAGTGCGCGGCCGGGCTGCTGCCGGTGCGCGTCGAGGGCAGCGGCAGCGGGCGGATCATCCACGTGCAGGCGCCGCGGGCCGAACTGCGGGCCGTGGCGGCACACCAGCGTGCCCTGCTCGGCCAGGCCGTGCATGCCGAATTGGCGGAAAGCCAGCTGCGCCTGGTGAACAACGGGCCGCTGTGGTTCGTCTGCGACCTGCACGAGGAGGCCGTGGTGCGCCAGCTGCAGCCCGACCTGGCCGCGATCGGCGCGCTTTGCGAAGCCGCCGGCGCGGTCGGTGTCGGCGTGTTCGGCCGCCAGCGCGCGGGCGAGGCGAGCATGGCGGTGCGCGCGTTCTGCCCGGCCGACGGCATTCCCGAGGACCCGGTCACCGGCAGCGCCAACGCCGCGATCATGGCCTTCCTCGCCGACATCGGCGATCCCGCCGGCTACGGCCCACGCTATCGCGCCAGCCAGGGCCGCGAGGTGGGCCGCGACGGCTGCGTCGAGGTCGTGCGCGACACGACGGACGGCAGCATCAGCATCGGCGGCGCCTGTGCCGTGGGCATCCGCGGCGAGCTTCAGCTGGACTGATAGCCTGTTCGAAGTCCCCGAATGCTTGCCCATCCACGCCACGCCCGCCAAGCTACGGCTCCTTCCGCCAGCGACATCCCTGCATGAACGACACCTCCCCCGGCTATGTGCGCAGCCTGCGCCCGTGGGACGCCGCCCTGATCGTGGTCGGCGGCATCATCGGCGGCGGCATCTTCCTCAACCCCGGCATCGTGGCGCAGCGCACCGAGTCGGGGCTGGCGCTGCTGCTGGTGTGGGTGGCCGCCGGCGTGCTCACCCTGATCGGCGCGCTGTGCTACGCCGAGCTCGGCGCGCGCCGGCCGCACGCCGGCGGCACCTACGTCTACCTGCGCGAGGCGTTCGGGCCGCCGGCCGGTTTCCTGTTCGGCTGGACCATGCTGCTGGTGATCTACTCCGGCTCCAGCGCGGCGGTGGCGACGATCTTCGCCAGCTACGCCGCCGCGCTGTTCGGCCTGCCGCCGGCCTGGGCGCTGCCGCTGGCCGTCGGCGCGCTGGTCTTCGTCGGCGGCATCAACCTGTTCGGCATCCGCCTCGGCGCGCAGATCCAGAACCTGTTCGCCCTGCTCAAGCTGCTGGCGGTGGCGGTGCTGGTGGTGTGCGGCCTGTTCCTCGCCGGCGCCGGGCACGGCCGGGTGCTGGCGGCCGATCCGGCGCGCAGCGGCGTCGGCTTCATGGGCGCGGCGCTGCCGGTGCTGTTCGCGTATTCCGGCTTCACCTACCTCAACAACCTGGCCGGCGAAGTGCGCGACCCGCAGCGCACGCTGCCGCGCGCGCTGACCCTCGGCATGCTGCTGGTGATCGGCGCCTACGCGCTGGTCAACGTGGCCTACCTCGCCGTGCTCGGTCACGCCGGCCTGGCCGCCAGCAGTGCGCCGGCGGCGGACGTGATGCAGCAGGTGGCCGGCCCGGTCGGCGCGAAGGTGATCGCGCTGGGCGTGGCGATCTCCACCCTCGGCTTTTGCAACATCACCCTGGTCGCCGGTGCGCGGGTGCTGCAGGTGATGGGCGAGGACGGGCTGTTCTTCCGCGCGGTGGCGCGGCTGCATCCGCGCTGGCGCACGCCGAACACCGCCTTGCTGCTGCTCTCCGGCTGGGCGATCGTGCTGGCACTGTCGGGCAGCTACGGCCAGTTGCTGGACTACGCCACCTTCGGCGACTGGCTGGCCTGCGCGATCGGCGTCGGCACGCTGTTCTGGTACCGCCGCCACGACCGCGCCTCCGCCGGCTTCCGCGTGCCCGGCTACCCGTGGCTGCCGCTGCTGTTCATCGCCGCGGTGACGGTGGTGGTGGTGCTGTCGCTGCGCGACAACCCGCGCAACACCGGCATCGGCCTGCTGATCATGGCCGCTGGCGTGCCCGTCTACGCGGTCTGGCGCCGCCTGTTCAGCCGCATGCTGCCCTAAGCGGGCGGCGGCAATGCCACAATGCGCGGATCGACTTCAAGGAGATGATGGATGGTGCCCGTGCAAGCCCAGGTTCTGCCGATCAGCCAGGAAAGCGGCATCGTGGCCGAGAAGGTGCGTGACGGCATCGACCTGCAGGTCAACGGCGAGCACTTCCGCCACACCGGCGACCCGCAGATGCCGCTGCTGTGGTACCTGCGCGACGTGCTGCGGCTGACCGGCACCAAGTACGGCGGCGAGCATGGCGAGAACGGCGCCGACCTGGTGCTGATCGACGGCAAGGCCGCCTCCGCGATCACCGTGCCGCTCGCCAAGCTGGCCGGCACGGTGGTGACCACGGTGGAAGGCCTGGCCGCGAACGACGGCAGCCTGCACCCGCTGCAGCAGGCCTTCATCGACGAGGACGCGATCGGCTGCGGCTACTGCACACCAGGCTGGCTGATCGCCGGGGTCGACCTGCTCAGGCGCAAGCCCCACCCCAGCGACGGCGACATCGACCAGTTGCCGAACCTGTGCCGCTGCGGCTGCCAGACCCGCGTGCGCCGCGCGATCAAGCGCGCCGCCGGCAAGGCGGGCCGGCCATGAGCGGCAACGGCATCCGTCTTTCGCGCCGCCGTTTCCTGCAGATACTCGCCGGCAGCGCCGGTGCGCTGGTGGTCGGCATCCGCATCGCCGACGCCGCCGACGCGCCGCTGCCGCCGGCCATGCTCGGCGACGACATCTACAACCTCGGTGCCTACGTGCGCATCGACGCCGACGGCAGCGTGCTGATCGGCGCGCGCGACCCGGACACCGGCACCGGCGTGGCCACCGCGCTGCCGCGCATCATCGCCGACGAACTCGACGCCGACTGGAACCGCGTCGGCGTGGTGGCGCTCGGCCTCGGCGTCAGCAGCGACAACGGCAAGCCGCGCTGGACCTACGGGCGCCAGGTCGGCGGCATCGGCGGCTCGATTCCCGCCGCGTGGAACGAGCTGCGCCAGGTCGGCGCGGTGGCGCGCTGGCTGCTGCTGCAGGCCGCGGCGCGACGGCTCGGCGTGCCGGCCAGCCGCCTGCGTTGCGACGCCGGCACGGTGATCGCCCCGGATGGCCGCCGCTTCGGCTATGGCACCCTGGCTGCGGACGCCAGCAAGATCGCGCTGCCGGATCGCGTGCCGCCGCTGAAAAACGCGGCCGACTACAAGCTGATCGGCCACGGCACCGGCGACGTCGACGCGCGTGCCATCGTCACCGGCCAGGCCCGCTACGCGATCGACCATCACTACGGCGACGCGCTGGTCGCCGTGCTGGTGCACTGCCCGTGGCCGGACGGCACGCTGGCGCGCATCGACACCACCGACGCGCTCGCCGTCCAGGGCGTGGTGAAAGTGGTGCAGCTGAAACCCGAGCCCGGCCAGCCGTCGGGCAGCACGGTGATCGCCGCGGCCGTGGCGGTGCTGGCCGGGAACACCTGGGCCGCGCTGCAGGGCCGCGACAAGCTCAAGCTCGAATGGAAGCCCGGTGCCAGCGCCGGCGAGAGCAGCGCGGCCCTGGAACAACAGGCCACCGCCCTGCTCGCCGACGACACCGCCGCCCCCGCCACCACCCGCGTACGCAACGACGGCGACGTCGACGCCGCCGGCAGGAAAGCCGCGCGCCGGCTGGACGCCACCTACGTGCAGCCGTGGCTGGCACACGCCACCGCCGAACCGATGAACTGCCTGGTGCGGCTGGACAAGGATCGCGCCAGCCTGGTCGTGCCGACCCAGGCGCCGCAGAAAGCCTGGGCCGTGGTGCAGCGCCTGACCGGCCTCGCCGCCGACCAGATCGACATCCGCGTGCCGCGCGTCGGCGGCGGCTACGGCCGCCGCCTCGACCACGACTACGTCGCCGAAGCGGTGATGCTGGCCAAGGCCATCAACAAGCCGGTGCGCCTGCTGTGGACGCGCGAACAGGACTTCGGCCACGACTACTACCGCGCCGGCAGCGTGCACAGGATCAAGGTGATCATCGACCGCAAGCGCCAGTTGCTGGCGTGGGACCAGCGCATGGCCAGCGCCTCGGCGCTGGCGCATCGCGGCATGCCGGACGACCGCCTGTGGACGTCCGAACTGCAGGCCGACCAGTTGCCCGCCGCGCTGGTGCCGAACTACCGCAGCGACTGGTACGCGCTGGCCTCGGCGACCCCGCGCGGCCCCGCCCGAGGCATGCCGCACCTCAGCAACGCGTTCGCGGTGGAAAGCTTCATCGACGAGATCGCGCACACGATGCGCGAGGACCCGCTGAAGACACGCCTGCGCATTCTCGGCGAGCCGCGTTCGTTGCCGCTGAGCAGCGGCGGCACGCTGGACACCGGTCGCCTGGCCAACGTGCTCAAGCTGGTCGCCGACCGCATCGAATGGAAGAACTGGCTGCGCACCGTCAACGGCCTCGGCATCGCCTGCTGGCACGTCGACGGCGCCTATGTGGCGCATGCGATCGAAGTGGCGATGCAGGGCGAACAGCTGGTCATCCAGCGCGTCGTCTGCGCCGTCGACGTCGGCCGCGTGATCAACCCGCTGGGGCTGGAAGGCCAGGTGGCCGGCGCCACGCTGGACGCGCTGTCCACCGCGCTGAATGCGGCGATCACCGTCAAGGGTGGCCAGGTGCAGCAGCGCAGCTACAAGGACTACCCGCTGGCCAGCATGGCGCAGCTGCCGAACGACGTCGAAGTCATCACCGTCGCCGGCGACCGCGCGCCGGCCGGCGCCAGCTTCCTCGCCATGCCCACCGCCGCCCCCGCGCTGGCCAACGCGGTATTCCGCGCCAGCGCCGTGCGCGTGCGCCGCCTGCCGCTGATGAAGGAGCTGCTGCGCCTGCTGTGAGCGCCGGACTCGACCAGCCTTCGCGCGGCCATCCGGCTTGTACACGCGCTCCGCCGACGGCGGGTACTTGCCGAGCAGCTCCGCCGCACGCGGCTGGCGCGGACTGAAACCGCCGCCGCAGTTCGGGCACGTCCCGTGCAGCACGTCCCCACGCACGACGTGCAGAACGTGCACCCGAACGAACAGATCATCGCCCCACCGGCATCTGCCGGCAGGTCACGGTTCACGGTTGCAGCACTCGCCATTCGGGCGCATCTGCAGCATGGAATCCTCCGATGGACCTGACGACATTCAACCGCCGACGACCAGCAGCGGCCCGAAAGCTCGGGGCAAAAGCGTCATGCGCCTGGGCTCGATTGGAAGTCTCTTGCGGGAGTAGGCGCGATCTGCCGCATCACGCCGGCCTGCGAGGCCGTTGCTTGGCCGACACCGACTTGATGACAAGACGACCAGCGCCAGATTGGGCCAGCGGCACTTTGGCAGACGCGACCGCTTGTGCCATGAGCTCTCGAACTTGCGGTGCATCTAACGTGGCTGGCGATGCCAGTGGAATGAACCGGTTGGTGCTGCCGCTGCCCTGCAGCAGCTGGTGCGGGTCTTTGATGTTGGACTTGCCACCCTGCAGGAAGCATAGGCTGACCCGCTTTGCGTAAAGCGCAATGGAGAAGATCGCGTCCGAAGCTCGCTCGGTTGGGCCGAAGCCAATGGCCAAGGCATTGTAATTGTCGTAGACGAGCTGGATGGCGGTGGGGAAACGCTTGCGCATCTTGGCCAAAGCCGATTTAGCCAGGGCAGCGATCTCTGGCGTGAACTTGGCAATGAAGCCATCGAGCTGTTCTTCTGGGGTCACAGCGATCCTCCCCGAGCGCCTAACGCCTGACTCAACAACCACCGGCCAAAGCCGGTGGGTTGGTGTGGCGGACTGAAAGTCCGGATACGCGTCGCCTGAACGACGCGTTCTTAATCCGGCTCCATCTTGAAGTCATCGTTGGACGAAGCCGCTACGCGGCAAAAAAGCGCAGCTTCGCGGAAGCTAAAATGGTGCCTCACCCCCTCGTTTCCGAGGGACATTCGACCAGGAATTGATGAGGCGTCTGACCATGAAAGCAGCACACGCACCAGACTTCAAGCAGCAATATGCCACCCACCTCAAACGCCTGCGATTGCAGGGCCTGCAGCCGAAGACCATTGACGCCTGCGCGCGGGCGATCCGTGACGTGGGCGCGTACTTCCAGGAGCGCATCGATGACCTGACCGAGGCGCAGTTGACCGAGTATTTCACCGATCAGCTGCAGACCCATTCCTGGAGCACACTCAAGCATCGCCTGTACGGGCTCAGGTTTTACGACGCCCGACAGCAAGCGCCTGATCCACCTGTTGCACCTGCTGCTCAAGGTCAACCTGGCCGCTGCCGCCGCGTACTTCAAGCCGCGTCCCGTGCTCACCTGCCCTTGCTGCGGCGGCGTCATGAGGGTCACCCGCACACGACTTGCGCCACGACAAACCACGCGGGATCGACCGCCCGATGGAATGACGGAATGCCCGGTGATGTAACCGATACAGCCATCGTCAGCGCAGGGAACATCGGCATCCGCAAGCCGCGAATCACGCGTGCTCGAAAGAGGCTGTCGGGCAGGATAAAAGGGTACGAAAACAGGCCGGCGCGTACGCGTGACCGTTCGGCGTGCACGTCTGAGTCAAACTTTTCGCTTGATCACCGACCGCCACGGCTGATCGGCAAATAGCTATCTGCATAGCGTCACGACGGGGACCGGGCTTGTCCAACAAACGGTTCAGATCGCGGCTCGCTTCGCTCGCACGATCCAACCTTTCTCGTTAGGCCACTGTCATAGTGCCTGCATGAACTCGTCTGAGGTCACACCAGCCTGCTTGAGTACACTTGAGAGCGTGCCAATTTTCAGTTCGCGGTGGTGCGGAACAACACACCCAACTGACCCACGGCGCAGGATCACATGGCTGCCTTTCTGGCGAAGAACTACGAAACCAAGTTTTTGCAATGCACGAATAGCATCCGCACCCGAGACGTGCGGAAGGCTAGGCGGCATGGGCCGGGACCTCGAAGGTGGTCAGTAACGGCTTGCCGTAAGAAGTCACCGCGAACTCCTCCAGATACAACTCAGTTGCCTCCTGGAGGTTGGCAAGTGCTTCCTCAATGGAATCGCCCTGAGTGGTGGTGCCCGTCTCAGGGTTCAACGCCACAAATCCACCTTCCTCGGCGGGGATCAGGACAGCGGTAAGTTGCATGGCAGCTATCTCGGATGGTCTTGAACTGATTGTAACGCCAGTCTGTCCGGAGTGGCCTAACGCTTGAGCTCAGCCGCCGGCAGCCCGCGTAGCGGGATGACGGTCGGCTGCAGCGATTTGTTGGGCGTCATTTGCCAGATAGCTGAGCGAAAGGTTGACGCCGCACCTTGAGACCCAACGACGCGAGATACTCCCCCCAGTACTTGAGGACATCGGAGGTAAAAACGTAGAGCTCAAGGCGTGTGCCATCCGAGAGCGTAACAGTAACCTCCGTGCGCTGAGTTTGCACCACCTTCAGTTCGCCGGTGTCGTTCGCGTAAATGTCGAAGAAATTTGCCTTCTTCATACGTACTGCTCGGGTTTTTACGGGTCGCTTTAAGCCAGTGCGGCGATCGCGAAGGACGAAGTGCTTCGAAGAATTTGCAATTTCCGCTGCAGCTACAAGGGACGGCGACTTTGCCCACATGTCGAAGTACGGCTGCTGGTCTGCTTTGGAGGTCTTCTGCAAGTACTCAAGCGTGTAATCACGCATTGACGTGGCTGTGACGCAGAAATTGAAAAAATGGTCTGCCTTGTGCAGCGGTGTCTTCGCGTGGAACGCACGGTACGACTCGCGTTCGAGTTTTCGGTAGAGTGCGAGTGGCGATGTGAGTTGAGCAGTGAGGGACATTCGTGACGCCTGCGACGTTCATCCGGCCGCGGGCAGCATCGCGGGCCAACAGCGGCTAGCTACGCTGCGTCGTTGAGGATCGGTGTGGGCAACGATAAGCATCTCCGACGGCGTAAGGACTATAGCCACCGTGGATGTTTTTCCAGACAATGTTAGTTGCTCCCATCTCCGCCGCCTTGTTCTGAGCTTCCACTCTTGCATTGTGCATTCCGGTCGATGCTGCCAGGTTTCCGAATCCCGACGAACCCTGGACTGTCCCAAGGAACGTACACCCAGATGCATCCGCTTGATCGGATACGCGCACGTTCTTGCCCGCGGTGCTCAAGGTAGTGGCGCATCCACCTGCAGCTAAGACAAAGCCAGCCACTGTGAGCATAGCTACTACTGTTTTCATCGAACGTGTCCCCTTCCTATGACGCCCAACGCCGGACCTGAT
>CAVPQF010000082.1:0-24151 GCA_963707225.1 uncultured Gammaproteobacteria bacterium | reverse complement strand
AGGAATATAAATAAGGCCCACAACCGCTCATATCCGACTTTTATCGTAACCAAGCTGGAAACGAGCCTGCGATATGGGCGTTCCAATCAATCCCTTGCGCTTACCCACACTTCGAATATCCACAGTTCAAACACGTCTGACACCCATCCATCAGCACCAGCGCCTGCGTGTTGCACTTCGCGCACAACGTGGCGCCGGGCGGGAAACCGTTGGATTCGGTGTCGCTGGGGGCTGTCGCTGCTGAAGCCGCCCCCACAGAGGCTGCGGTTACGTCAGAGTTTTTTTTTGCCCCAGCCTGCTCGTAGGCGGCGCGCTTCTCGGCGATCAGCTTGCGCGTGGCGTCGTCCATTTCCGGATCGTGGATCAGGCCGATGTTCTTCATGTGCTGTTCGATCACGCCGCCGATCTCGGCGACGATGCTGGGCATGTAGACGCCGCCGGCCTTGAAGTAGCCGCCGCGGGGGTCGAACACGGCCTTCAGCTCTTCCACGATGAAGGTGACGTCGCCGCCCTTGCGGAACACGGCGGACAGGATGCGGGTGAGCGCCACGATCCACTGGAAGTGGTCCATGTTCTTCGAGTTGATGAAGATCTCGAACGGGCGGCGCAGCTCGTGCCTGGTGCCGGCGTTGAGCACGATGTCGTTGATGGTGACGTACAGCGCGTGCTCGAACAGCGGCGACTTGATCTTGAAGGTGGAGCCGACCAGGGTTTCGGGCCGCTCGACGCTTTCGTGCATCTGGATCACTTCGGCCGTCGGCGCCTCTTTCGGCGCGGCGGCGGTGACCGGGGTGGCGGCAACCTTGTCTTCGGGTTTGACCACGTTGTAGCCCGTGATCTTCTTGTCGATCTTGATCGCCATGGTGTTCGCTTCTTTATCGAGTGTTTGATGCCGGAGTGGACGCGGCGCGGTGCGAGTACATGCGGCCCGGCGCGTGGCCGGGCCGCATGCGGTGTCACTTACTTACGTTTTGCGGCGGCCTTCCTGGCGGCAGGCTTGCGCGCTGCCGACTTGACGCTCGCCTTCTTGCTGGCAGTGGACCTCTTGGCCGTCTTGGCGACGGCCTTCTTGCTGGCGGACTTCTTTGCTGCCGCCTTTTTCGGTGCGGCCTTCTTGCTGGCCGTCTTTTTGCTGCTGACCTTCTTTGCGGCCTTGGCGGGTTTCTTCTTCGCCGCCTTGGCGACTTTCTTCGCGACCTTCTTCACCGCTTTCTTCGCGGCGCCGGCCTTCTTGACGACTTTCTTTGCCGCCTTCTTGACGGCCTTCTTCGCGGCGGTCTTCTTCACCGCCACTTTCTTCGCAACTTTCCGGGCCACTTTCTTCGCCGCCTTCTTCACGGCTTTCTTGGCGGCCTTCTTCGGGGCGGCCTTTTTCGCCGCAGCCTTCCTGGGCGCTGCCTTCTTGGCCGCCGCCTTCTTCGGGGCGGCCTTCTTCTTCGCTGCCGGCTTCTTCTTTGCCGGCGCGGGTGCGGCAACCGGTGCAGCCGGCGGCACTTCCGGCAGGACCGGCAGGACAACGGCAGGCGCCTCGGCGGCGACCGGCGTGGTGGTGGTGTTGCTTACTTCGGTTTCGTTATCGATGGACATGCTGGTGCTCCCCTCCGGTGGACCGCTTGAGTTGCCGCACGCGGGAGCGTGCGACGGTTCAGAACTTGCCGTAGTAGCCTTCCTTCAAGGCATCGAAGAGGTTGGCGGCGGAGTGCATTTCGCCGTCGTATTCCACCTGCTCATTGCCTTTCAGTTCGACAACGCTACCGTCTTCCAGCTCGAAGCGGTAGAGGGTGCTTTCAAGGTCTGCTTCCTTGACCAGCACGCCCTGGAACGCGGCGGGGTTGAAGCGGAACGTGGTGCATCCCTTCAGGCCCTGTTTGTAGGCGTAGAAGTAGATGTCCTTGAAGTCCTCGTAGGGGTAGTCGGTGGGCACGTTGGCGGTCTTGGAGATCGACGAGTCGATCCACTTCTGCGAGGCGGCCTGGATGTCCACGTGCTGTTTCGGGCTGATGTCGTCGGCGGAAACGAAGTAGTCCGGCAGCTTGTTGGCCGCCTCGTCGGTCGACACCTTGGCGTCGGCGTTGATCAGGGCACGGTAGGCCAGCAGTTCGTAGCTGAGCACCTCGATCTTTTCCTTGGACTTCTTGCCCTCGCGGATCACGTTGCGCGAATAGCTGTGGGCGAAGCTGGGCTCGATGCCGTTGCTGGCGTTGTTGGCCAGGCTCAGGCTGATCGTGCCGGTGGGCGCGATCGAGCTGTGGTGGGTGAAGCGCGCGCCGGTCTCGGCCAGCTGCTCGACCAGGTTCGGCGCCACCGTGGCGATGCGCTGCATGTAGCGGCTGTACTTCGCGTGCAGCACGCGGCCGGGGATGGCGTCGCCGACCTTGTAGCCGTCGGTGACCATTTCCGGGCGCTTGCGCAGCATGTCGCCGGTGACGGTGTAGTCGCGCAGCAGGATCGGCGCGGCGCCCTTTTCCTTGGCCAGTTCCAGTGCCACTTCCCAGCCGGCCACGGCCATCTCGCGCGAGACGTCCTCGGTGAAGCTCACCGCGTCGGCCGACCCGTAGCGCATCTTCAGCATGGTCACGGTGGAACCCAGGCCGAGGAAGCCCATGCCGTGACGGCGCTTGCCCAGGATCTCGTTGCGCTGCTGCTCCAGCGGCAGGCCGTTGATCTCGACCACGTTGTCGAGCATGCGGGTGAACACCTTGACCACCTCGCGGTATTCGTCCCAGTCGAAGCGCGCCTTCGGGCCGAACGGGTCGCGCACGAAGGTGGTCAGGTTGATCGAGCCGAGCAGGCACGAGCCGTACGGCGGCAAGGGTTGCTCGCCGCATTGCCCGGTGACCAGCCCGTTGAAGATCACCGTGTTGTGATCAGGCTGGGTGGTGTCGAACACCGCCTCTTCACCGACGTATTCAATGCTGGCGATCTTTGAGGTAAACCGTTGTGCCTTGTAGAGCGCCTTCCCTTCGCGCCAATCAAGGTAACGCTGCGTCTTGATGGGCAACAGAAAGCCGACCTCATCCATGAAGCGCTCGCGCGATTCGCCGTCTATGATCAATTCGTGGTCGGCAGAGCAAGCATAAGCCCGCGCACCACCATGCCCGTCGGGAAGCTCGCGCATGCCTGCAGCGCGGCGCTTCTTGACCCGGCAGAACACGCCGAGGTTCGCCAGCAGCATCTGCACATCCCTGAGCAGATCGGGCTGGCTGGAGGCCAAGCGCACCGAACAGCTCTGGCTGCGACCGGAGACGTTGACCGTGCCATCGCACTGGAACAGCGCGCGCAGGTAGCTCTTGACGCAAGCCTCGCTTCCACGCCAGACCACCTCGGGCACGCGCAGCTTGGTTGCGGCGCTGAAACCGTAATGCTCCAGCAACCGCGCCAGCAACACCGAGCGGATGAAAACATGGTTGCGCTCGGGCACCGCCACCGGTGACACCTTGTACTGGCGCAGGTCGCCATGGGCCGTGTGAGCGATGAGCGCGTTGATGCAGGTGGCGACGCGGTCGGCCAGAGCACGTTCCTCCCCCCACAGGCTGACGATGGCCGCCTGCTGGTCTTTGCCGCGATTGGTGAAATGGCCGTCGCCAGCGATCAAACCCAGGAGCAGGCCGAGGTCCTCGCTGCCCTGCTGGCCAAACTGGCCCTTGCCCGATTGCACCAGCATGCGATCGCCGACTTTCAGGTCGCGCAGTTTGATCTTGCCGCGCTCTACGTAGAAGTCATGCCATTCGGTGGCCTTGACCTCGTAGCCGTCCTCGGTCGTTACCCGGTAGACCGGCGCGCGAGGAGCGGTCATGAAGGCGGGTTTCGCTGGCCGCGTTTCCACACCGCGGCCTTCCAGCTCCAGCGAGCGGCGATCAACGGACACGTTCAGCGGCATGGCGGTGGCGTGGAGCTCGCCAATCGGTACCATGCCGTATTGCGTCGCCAGCCGCGTATCGGCCGTGACGCACGGGTTGGTGGCGCGGATGTGCTCGCACCACCAGTTGTTGTTCATCTCGTTGACCTTGTCGATCAGGATGAAACCGGGCTCGGCGTAGTCGTACGTCGAGACCATGATCATGTCCCACAGGTGCCGCGCGCGGATATGGCCGTAGATCTTGCAGGCGACCAGGCCGTCCTCGCGGTCGACGTAGTTCTCGTGGGTGGGCCACTCGCGCCAGACCACCTGGGCCGGGTCGGCCAGGTCGACTTCGTCGCGTTCCTTCACGTGCACCGGGAACACCAGCGGCCAGTCCTGGTCGTGCTCGACCGCGTCCATGAAGCCGTCGGTGATCAGCAGGCTGAGGTTGAACTGTCGCAGCCGGCCGTCCTCGCGCTTGGCGCGGATGAATTCCTTGGCGTCGGGATGGCTGATGTCGAACGTGCCCATCTGCGCGCCGCGGCGGCCGCCGGCGCTGGAGACGGTGAAGCACATCTTGTCGTAGATATCCATGAACGACAGCGGGCCGCTGGTATACGCGCCGGCGCCGGAGACGTACGCGCCGCGCGGACGCAGCGTGGAGAACTCGTAGCCGATGCCGCAGCCGGCCTTCAGGGTCAGGCCGGCCTCATGCACCTTCTCCAGGATGTCGTCCATCGAGTCGCGGATGGTGCCGGAGACGGTGCAGTTGATGGTGGAGGTGGCCGGCTTGTGCGCCAGCGCGCCGGCATTGGAGGTGATGCGGCCGGCGGGGATCGCACCGCGGCGCAGCGCCCACAGGAATTTCTCGTACCAGAGGCCGCGCAGCTCGTCGCTGGCTTCCACGTCGGACAACGCGCGCGCCACGCGCTGGTAGGTCTCGTCGATGGTGGCGTCGACCGGCTCGCCGGACTTCGCCTTCAGACGATACTTCTTGTCCCAGATGTCGTAGGACGCCGGCTGCAGCGGGATTTCCACGGCGGCATCACGGTTGTTGGCTGGGTTCATGGTCGAACCTGGGTTGGCGCTGGGGGCTGAATCTGTGGCTGGCGCACGCACTGTGCTCATCGGCTTCCTGACCTCTCGCTGCGACCTTGCGGCCGGCGTTGTTTTTTATTCGATACGACAATGTCGTTCATGCTGTCGATGGCAACTCGACGGGCCACAGGGGATTGCCCCCGGCCCATGCGCCACCTGGTTCCCGACGACAACGACTCCCCCTCAAGAGTGCGACGGTCGATACCAGTGCTAGTCTCGGCGCTGGCCTGTGAACACAAGATGTTGTGGTTGATATCGGGTAAGCAAGTTAACCCTGCCGTCGCTGGTTGTAAAGTCCCACGACAGCATTCGGCCGGATGGAACCGCGGCGCCGCGCTCCGGTCGAAGCAGCGCCGCTTTCACCGCCTTCAGGAGGACTCCATGTCGCCGTTGCCTTCCCGCCTCGTCCCCTGGCTGACCGGCCTGCTGGTCGTGGCCGTCGTCGCCCTCGGCAGCCTGCCGGCGGGCAGCCGCGCGGCGACCCTGCCGGCCGCGATCGACGGGCAGCCGCTGCCGTCGCTGGCGCCGATGCTGACGCGGGTGACGCCGGCGGTGGTGAACATCTCCACCACGACGCGGGTGCTGGTGCGCGATGCGTACTTCGACGACCCGATGGTGCGCCAGTTCTTCGGCCTGCCGGCGACGCCGCGCGAGCGCGTCGAGCAAAGCCTCGGCTCGGGCGTGATCGTGGACGCGGCCAAGGGCTACGTGCTGACCAACAACCACGTGGTCGGCGGCGCCGACGACATCAGCGTGACGCTGCAGGACGGGCGCACGTTCAAGGGCAAGCTGATCGGCACCGACCCGGGCACCGACGTGGCGGTGGTGCAGATTCCGGCGCAGAACCTCAAGGCGCTGCCGCTGGCCGACTCCTCGGCGCTGCAGGTCGGCGACTACGTGGTGGCGGTGGGCGACCCGTTCGGGCTGGGCCAGACGGTCACCGCCGGCATCGTCTCGGCGCTGGGCCGCTCGGGCCTGGGCAGCTCCATTTCGGGAAGCTCGGGTTACCAGAACTTCATCCAGACCGACGCCTCGATCAACCCCGGCAACTCCGGTGGCGCGCTGGTCAACCTGCGCGGCGAGCTGGTCGGCATCAACACGATGATCTTCTCGCCGTCCGGCGGCAACGTGGGCATCGGTTTCGCGATACCCAGCAACCTCACCAGCGAGGTGATGGCGCAGTTGCTGGCGCACGGCAAGGTGCAGCGCGGCAGCCTAGGCGCGCAGACCCAGACGGTCACCCCGCGCATCGCCCAGTTGCTGTGGCTGAAGGACAGCAACGGCGTGGTGGTCACCGGCGTGACCGACGGTTCGGCCGCCGCGCACGCCGGCCTGCAGCCGGGCGACGTGCTGACCACGCTGAACGGCAAGTCGCTGCACAACGTGCAGGAACTGGACAACGCCGAGGGCCTGCTGCCGCTGGGCAGCACGCTGCGCCTGGGCGTGCTGCGCGACGGCAAGCTGCGCGAGGTCAATGCCACGCTCACCGCGGAGAAACTGGCCAGCATCGACGGCGGCCAGCTCGATCCGCGCCTGGCCGGCGTGCGCTTCACCGAGCTGAGCCAGAGCCAGCGCAATCAGGGCTGGTACGGCGTGGCGATCAGCGCGGTGCAGCCGGGCAGTCGCGCCGCGCGCGCCGGGTTGAGCAGCGACGACGTGGTGATCGGCGTGGGCAACCAGCGCATCACCAGCCTGCGCATGCTGCGCGGGCTGGCCGCGGTGAAGCTGCGCCAGCTGGTGCTGGTGGTCGCCGACGACGACGGCACGCGCTACGTGGTGGTCGACTGATCCATTCAGGCAAAAGCGTGGCCGGGATCGCCTTCGGGCCGTGTCCCGGCGCACATCCCGCGTGCCGCCGCCGCGCAAATCCATGAAAGCGCTTGATGTTCTGCATTCAGGCCGATGAAATATCCTCATCGCTTCATCCTGCGTGCGCCTGCAAGGCGCCATACTCGCGCCTTTCCATCCACACCTGAATCATGCCGGGGCTCCCCACCACCATGTCCGTCCGTCTTGCCCGCCTGTTGTCCGTCGCCCTTATCGGGGCCTGCCTCACCATCCCCGCGTTCGCCAGGAGCAAGCCGAAGGCGCACACCAGCGCCCCCGCCAAGAGCAGCCTGGTCTGGCGCGGCGACGTCGCCACCGCGAACGGCGTGGTCAACGAAGTGGCGAAGGCGTGGGAGAAGACCGGCCACGGCAGCATCGAGCTGCAGCCGTTCAACACCGCCTCGGGCATCGACGCGGTGGCCTCGGGCAGCGCCGACGTGGCCGGCAGCGCGCGCGCCAGCGACAACAGCGCACAGAACGCGAACCTCACCTTCACCCCGGTGGCCTGGGATGCGCTGGTGATCGTCACCCAGTCGTCCAACCCGATCCGCAGCCTCACGCTGAAGCAGGTGCACGACATCTACTACGGCAAGATCCACAACTGGAGCGAAGTCGGCGGCCGCAGCACGCCGATCGACGTATACGCGGTGGCCAGCCCCGGCGACGGCGTGGAATACAGCCTGCGCAGCCTGCTGTTCGGCCGTGGCAACCAGCCGGTGGCGGCGCCGCGGCTGTACGTCAACACGCGCAAGCTGGAAGAAGGCATCGCGCTGAACCCGAACGGCCTGGGCGTGACCACCCTGGCCAGCATCAGCGGCAACGCCAAGCTCAAGGCGATCCCGATCAACGGCAAGCCGGCCACCGTCGCCAACATCGCCGACGGCAGCTACCCGCTGTTCACCCCGCTGTACCTGGTGACCAACCCGCGCAGCCTGAAGGCCGCCCAGGCGCAGGCCTTCATCGACTTCATGCAGACCGAGCCGGCCAAGGCGGCGCTGCGCAAGCACGCCGTGCTGCCGTACCAGGACGACGGCGCGCTGGTGGCGCTGGACGTCTCGCGGCGCAGCCGGATCCTGGCCGAAGTCGGCGCGCGCCCGGTCAGGGGCACGCCGGTGTCGGCACCGGGCGCCACCTACGCGGCACGTGCCGCGATCGCGCCGACCTCGCCCGACACGCTGGCAGCCCGGCAGGCGCTGGAGCAGCGTCGCGCCGACGCCGCGGACACCGCCCGCCTGAGCAAGATCCAGGGCAGCGTGAGCGACGTTACCGTCACCGGCGTGGCCCATGCGAGCGGCAGCGCCATCACGGTCAGCCAGGCCGAAGGCAAGGACTTCGGCAAGGTCACTGCGAACGCCACCCAGGCCTCGACCACCTACAAGGTGAGCAAGGGCGACACGCTGTCGACGATCGCCAGGCGGCATTCGGTCGAAGTGGCCCAGCTGCGCGAGTGGAACCACCTGAAGGACGACCAGATCAAGCTCGGCCAGGTGCTGCGCATCCGCAACCGCTGAGCCGTGCGGGCGTGCCGATACTCGCGCTGACGCTGGACCTCGACGACACCTTGTGGCCGGTGCTGCCGGCGCTCGAACGCGCCGACCAGGCGGTGGATGCCTGGCTGCAGACGCACCATCCCGACGTTGCACGCGCGTGGCCGATCGCGGCCATGCGCGAGCTGCGCATGCAGGTCGCCGCCGAGCGGCTGGACCTGGCGCATGACTTCACCAGCCAGCGCCAGCTCACCCTGCGGCAGGCGTTCGCCGCCTGCGGCGTGGACGAGGCGCCGGTCGAGACGCTGTGGGAAATCTACTTCGCCGCGCGCAACAGCGTGGAGCTGTATCCGGACAGCCTGCCCGCGCTGCAACGGATCACCGCGCGCTGGCCGCTGGCCAGCCTGACCAACGGCAACGCCGACCTGCAGCGCATCGGCATCCACGCGCACTTCGCCCACCACGTCTGCGCGCGCGACAGCGGCGTGGCGAAGCCCGACCCGCGGATCTTCCTGGCCGCGGCCGAACGGCTGGGCGTGGCGCCCGGGCAGATCCTGCACGTCGGCGACGACCCGGCGATGGACATGGCCGGCGCCCGCGACGCCGGCCTGCGCACCGCCTGGATCAATCGCGCAGGCCTGCCCTGGCCCGCCGAACTCGGCCAGCCGCCCGAGCTGGACCTGCGCGACATGACCGCGCTCGCCGACTGGCTCGAGGCGCAGCATCCTGCCGCATAGGCAAGCAACAACCATTGCGCGCATCATTGGCGATTCGCCATTCATGGCACGCCCCGCCCGTGCCATCGCAAGCCAGAAGGATCCCGCATGTCCGCCCTGATCGAACGCCCGTCCGGCACCCGCCGCAGCATCGCCATCGAGACCACCGACGCCGCGCATTACGCCGCGACCCGTCGCCGGCTCACCGCGGCGCAGCGCCGCTGGCTGGCCGACAGCGGTTTCGAGGCGGCGGCGGGCACGTTCGCGCTGCTGTCCGACGCCGCGGGCAAGCTGGTGCGCGTACTGGCCGGCGTCGACGCGCGCCAGCCGCTGGCGGCACTGGCCGCGCTGCCGTGCAGCCTGCCCGAGGCGACCTACCACCTCGCCGACGAAGGCGTGCTGGCCGATCCGGCCCAGGCCGCGCTGGGCTGGGCACTCGGCGCCTACCAGTTCAACCGCTACCGCCAGCCGAAGCGCGCGCCGGCCCGGCTCGCCGTGCCGGCCGCGCAGCTGCAGCAACTGGCGCCGCTGGTCGAAGCCACCGCGCTGGTGCGCGACCTGGTCAACACGCCGACCGAGGACATGGGCCCGGAGCAGTTGGGCGACGCGATCAGGCAGCTCGGCAAGACGCACAAGGCGAAGGTGCGCGACTGGGTCGGCGACGAGTTGCTCAAGGCGAACTTCCCGACCATCCACGCGGTCGGCCGCGCCAGTCACCGCGCGCCGCGGCTGGTCGAGCTGAGCTGGGGCAAACGCGAGCATCCCCGGCTCGTACTGGTCGGCAAGGGCGTGTGCTTCGACACCGGCGGGCTCGACCTGAAACCGTCCGACGGCATGCGCTGGATGAAGAAGGACATGGGCGGCGCGGCGCACGCGATCGCGCTGGCCGGCCTGGTGATGCGGGCACGGTTGCCGGTGCGGCTGACCTTGCTGATTCCCGCGGTGGAAAATGCCGTGGCCGGCAATGCGCTGCGCCCGGGCGAGGTGGTGGTCACCCGCGCCGGCCATGCGGTCGAGATCGACAACACCGACGCCGAGGGCCGCCTGGTGCTGTGCGACGCGCTGGCCTACGGCGCCGAGCAGCAGCCGGACCTGATGCTCGACTTCGCCACCCTCACCGGAGCCGCGCGCGTGGCGCTGGGTCCGGACCTGCCCGCGCTGTTCGCGAACGACGATGCCGCCGCCGCCGGCGTGCTGGCCGCCGGCCGTGCGGTCGACGATCCGCTGTGGCAGCTGCCGCTATGGCAGCCGTACCGCAGGATGCTCGATTCGTACCTGGCCGACTTCGCCAACGCCGGCCCGTCTCGCCATGCCGGCGCGATCACCGCGGCGCTGTACCTGGAACGCTTCGTGCCGGAGGGCACGCCGTGGCTGCACCTGGACACCTACGCGTGGAACGACGCCGACCGCCCCGGCCGCCCACGCGGCGGCGAGGCGATGGGGCTGCGCGCGACGTTCGCCTTCCTGCGGCAGCGCTACGCCGGCTGATCATCGACGCGCGCCCGACGGCGCGCATGTCGAAGCGTGCCAGCGAGGTCGCGGCGTCCGCGCGGAAACCGCCGCTGGCGTTCCTATAATCGGCGGATAGTTCAGCAGCGGATCGTCCCGATGAACAAGCCGTCCCATGTCACTGCCGCCCTTTGCCGCGAGCAGGCGCTTGCCGCATGGCAGCGCGGCGACATGGCGACGGCCGAGCAGGCATTCCTGCACCTGCTGGACGTGCAGCCCGGCGATGCCGAAGCCCTGCAGTTCCTGGCCACCCGCCAGCTTGGCCGGGGCGATGCGGAGCGCGCGATCGAGTTGCTGTACGCGGCCCACCGCGCACAACCGCAGGATGCGGCCATCCTGCACCGGCTGGGCGAGGTGCAGATGCTGGCCGGGGAACTGGAGGCCGCAGCGGCGAGCCTGCGCAAGGGCCTGCAACTCGCACCCGGCATGTTCGTGGCGCGCCTGCGCCTGGGCGTCGCGCTCGAGCAGCAGGGGCGCCGGCAGGAGGCGATGCTGGCGTACTTCGGCGCGATCGACGCCGCGCAGGCGCAAGGGCGCTGGCTCGACGACGCCACCACCGCGCCGGGCCTGCGCGACGCGGTAAAGCATGCCGTGCGATACGTGGCCGCCGGCCGGCGCGAGTTGTTCGACGCGGTCATCGAGCCGTTGCGGCAACGCTACGGCCGGTCGGAACTGGCCCGCGTCGACCAGTGCCTGGCGATCTATCTCGGCGAGCAGGCCGCCGTGCTGCCCGATCCGCGCCAGCGTCCCAAATTCCTGTATTTCCCGGGTATCCCCAGTCGCACGTTCTATCCGCGCGAGCGCTTTCCGGCGCACGCGCGGCTCGAGGCTGCCGTCGACGCGATACGCGAGGAGCTGCGCGGCGTGCTTTCGCATGCGCAGGAGGATCTCGTGCCGTTCCTGGGCACCAACTCCGGCGAGGCCGTGGCGGCCCACCTGCGGGATTCGTCCGGTACGCAGGGGGCGGCGTGGGATGCCTTTTTCTTCTACCGGCACGGCATACGCCATGACCTGCAGTGCGCGCGCTGCCCGCGCACCAGCGAGCTGCTGGACTCGATGCCGCTGGTCCGGGTTCGCGACCACGCGCCGGAAACGCTGTACTCCGTGCTGCGCCCGGGCACGCATATCCTGCCGCACCGCGGCGTCACCAATACCCGCCTGGTCACCCATCTTCCGCTGATCGTGCCGCCGGACTGCGCCTTGCGCGTGGGCGGCGAAAACCATGTGTGGCAGGAAGGCCGCTGCGTCACCTTCGACGATACGTTCGAGCACGAAGCATGGAACCACAGCGACCGGACCCGCGTGGTCCTGATCATGGACAGCTGGAATCCCGACCTCAGCGAAGCCGAACAGGCCGCGGTAACCGACCTGGTCGCGGCCATCGGCGACTTCAACCGGGCCGGCGGGGCGCCAGCGCCATCCCTGCAAGGGGAATCCTCCGGTTCACCGGCTCGCTGACAGCACGACCGAACTCCCGCAGATGAGGGCCGCGACAGCTGTGCGCCGGGCCATGGGTGGGAGTAGTCTTTTGCCGGCCGGGCACCGCAGGCGATTCATCGTCGCGTGGTCCGGCGCGCCCCCAGGGGGGGGGCTCGACGCTGTTCGAAGGCCGGGAACGAAAATCGTGATCCACTGGGGAGACCAAATGAAATACGGCATGAATCACTTGTCACTGGCGGTTCGCCTGGCATTGACTGCAGGCATTCTCACGGCAACGGGCGTGGCCCAGGCGCAGACGCCGCAGGCAGACAATCCGCCATCATCGGATCAGGCCACGCCACCGTCCAAAAACAAGGCCAAGACCCTGCAGGCGGTTGTCGTGACCGGCTCGCTGATCCGGCGTGTGGACGCCGAGACGGCCAGCCCGGTAGTGACGCTGGATCGCGCCACCCTCACCAACTCGGGCAAGCCCGTGCTGGGCGACGTGCTGCAGCAGATGCCGAGCATTTCCGGCAATGCCACCAATCCGCAGAACAACAGCAACGGCGGCGGCGTGGCCAGCCCCTTGCTGGAAGCCGGCGACGGCGCGTCGCGCGTCTCGCTGCGCGGCCTGGGCATCAATCGCACGCTGGTGCTGGTCAATGGCCAGCGCATGTCCAATCCGGACATCAACCTGATCCCGCCGGAGATGATCGAGCGGGTCGACGTGCTGGCCGAAGGCGCCTCCACGGTGTACGGCTCCGACGCCATCGGCGGCGTGGTCAATTTCATCCTGCGCAAGGACTTCAAGGGCGCCCAGTTCAGTCTGAACGACGGCATCTCCAGCCACGGCGACGGCCAGCGCCGCGGATTCAACCTGACGGCGGGTGCGACCGGCGACAAGTTCAGCATCGCCGCCGGCCTCGATTACAACAAGTACGACGCGGTACTCGGCAGAAGGCGCAAGTTCTCCAAACAGCAGTTGTACCTGTCGAGCGGTTCGGTGGTGGCAGCCGGTTCCAGTTCGATTCCCACCGGCCGGATCCAGTTGCCTACGCCGATCGTCAACCAGTATGGCTGTGCGCTCAGCACGCCCACCCCTCCCAATCTGCCGACAGCCAATGTGACGCTGGCTCAGGGTGACGGGTCGAGCCAGGCTGACTATCGCTGTCGCCTCGCCTCGGATACCTACAACTACGCGGCGCTCAACTACATCCAGACCGCGCAGAAGCGCACCAACGGGTTTGTGCTCGGCAGCTACAATTTCACCGACAGCCTCACCGGCTTCGTCGATGCGTTCTACAACCACACGGTATCCAGTGGCCAGGATGCTCCGTCGCCGGTCGGCACGGGCGACGGCCTGATCATCTACGCCGACAATCCCATCAATCCGTTTGGCGTCACTTTCAGCCAGAATCGACTGTTCCCCGGCGATCCGAACAGCGGCTACAACTTCCAGACCCGCCTCACCGGCGCCGGCACGCGCGTGCACAGCTACACCACCAACACCGGCCAGATCAACGCCGGGCTGCGCGGCAATTTCGGCCAGGAAAGCAGCTGGATCTGGGATGCGTCGGTCAACTACAGCCATACCAAACGCGACCAGCGCGACACCAACGAGGTGGACATTCCGGCGCTGCAGGCCGCGGTCGACGCTGGCGCGAACATCTTCAACCAGGCCGACCCGAGCGTCGGCGACCAACTGAAGAACGGCGTGAAAACGCCGATCTACGTCTTCACCCAGTCCACCAAGCAGGCGCAGTTCAATGCCAGCGGCGAGCTGTGGGACTTGCCCGCCGGCGCGATGCAGCTGTCCGCCGGCGCCCTGTACCGCAAGCAGCTCATGAACTACACCGTGAGCGACTTTGCCGTGCTCGACCCGGTGAGCACCACCTGCCAGATCCTGCAGGAAGCCTGCGGCTCGCCCGGGCGTGGCGACTTCGACGTCAAGGAGCTGTATGCCGAAACGCTCATCCCGTTGCTCTCCGAGCAGCCCTGGGCGCAGTCGCTGAACCTCGACCTCGGCATCCGCACGTCGAACTACAGCACCACCGGCACGACCACCAACGGCAAGATCGCGATCGAGTGGCGTCCCTCGGCCGACCTGCTGGTCCGTGGCACGGTCTCCCAGGTGTTCCGCGCGCCCAATCTCAATGAACTCTACGATGGCCGCACGCTGGTCCAGCCGAACTTGAACGACCCGTGCCGCGGACTTACCGCGGCGGACCTGGCGGCGCATCAGGCGGCCTGCCAGTTCGTTCCGGTGAACTGGCCCGGCAACTCGCCGGCGCAGGTCAACACGTTCTACTCCGGCGCCGCCACGGTCGGTGCGACGCTGAAGCCCGAAAAGGGCAAGTCCATCAACCTCGGGCTGGTCTACGATCCGGACTGGGCGCCGGGCCTGTCCACCAGCGTCGACTTCTGGCACATCTACCTGTCCGACACGCTGACGGCGATCCAGGCCGACATCGTCGTCAGCTCCTGTTTCAACAACGCCAGCAGTCCGTATTGCTCGTTCATCCACCGCCAGGACAACACCAGCCAGAATCCGGGCCAGGTGTTCCTGATCAACACCCCGGTAGTGAACCTGGGCAACCTGAGCACCACCGGCATCGACTACACGCTGCGCTACAAGATCCCGCATTTCGACCTGGGCAGCATGGATCCGGGCAACTTCCGGGCCGGCCTCAGCACCAGCTACACCTCGACATACAACATCAACGCCACACCCGGCGAGCCGGGCGCGAAGACGGTCAACTACGCCGGCACCCTGAGCCCGCAATTCGGCAACATCTCGCGCTGGCGCGGCACGGTCACGCTCAACTGGGACAAGGGCAACTGGAACGCCCAGTGGCAGTCGCGCTACATCAACCACCTGACTGCCCTCAACGCCGATGCCGCCATCAGCGGCGTGAACATCCCGATGGCTTCGGTGATCTACCACTCGATCCAGCTGGGCTACGCGGTGCCGTCGATCCACACCCGCTTCGACGTCGGCGTGGACAACCTCAGCAACAAGCTGCCGCCGCTGGTCTACCAGAACGGCTCGAACTACAACGTGGATACCGCCACGTACGACGTGCTCGGCCGCTATTACTGGGCCCGGGCGACGATCAAGTTCTGACGTTCCTGGGCGGATTGCGACATCCGCAGCATGCAGGAGGGCCGCGAGCACGTTCGCGGCCCTCTTGCATAATGGGGGCCGGAAGACGATCGATGGAGAAGCCATGCCCACGCCGACCACGGATCTGGCCAAGGCCATGGCCGGCGCCTGGAACGCCGGCGAGGCGGAGCGGGTCATTGCCCTCGCCGCGCGCGCCACGCAGGCCGACGAGGAAGACGAAGGCGTGCTGCTGCTGCTTGGCCTGGCGCAACAGGCCACCGGCCGTCACCGGCAGGCCGCGGCGACGTTCCGCCGGCTGGCGCAGATGCGGCCGGGCGTTTCCGCCTATTGGAACAACCTGGCGGTCGCCTGCCGGCAGGCGGGCGACCTGCCTGCCTCCGAGCAGGCACTGCTGACGGCGCTGTCGCTGGCGCCGGACGACGCCGAGGTGCACTACAACCTCGGCCTGCTCTGCATGCAGCAACGGCACTGGATACCGGCCAGGCAGAGCTTGCTGGACGCGGTGCAGCTGGACCCGAACTTCATCGAAGCCCGGCTGCAGGCTGCCTACGCCTGTTATGTCTGTGGCGACAACACCCAGCAGGAGGTGATGTTGCGCGGGGCCATCGACTGGCCGGCGCAACCGGCCGAACAAGCCCTGCTGCTGTCCGCCATGCTGTCTGTCCAGGGTAACCTGGACGCAGCGCTGCACACGCTGGCGCACGCGCAATTACCCGACGAACCGGCGGCCCGGGTCATGCGCCTGCGCATCGCCGCGCAGCGTGTCCTGCTGTACGAAAGAAACAACCGGATCGACGCGGCGCAAGACGAGCTGCGGCAGTTGCCGCCGGGCATGCTCGACGCCCTGCCGCCGGAGGCGCAACAGGCCCGCGCCGACGGCTGGCGCGCGCACGCCGCGCTGGCGATGCGCAGGGGCGCGCACGCCGAGGCCGAGGCGCTGTACCAGCGTGTGCTCGCCTGCGCCACCGACGACGAAAGCCAGGCCAGCGCTGCGTTTGGCCTGGCTGCGGCGCGCGACCGGCAGGGACGGTATCCGGAGGCGTGGCAGGCGCTGCGGAAGGCGCATGCCGTGCAACTCGACATCGCCCGAAACGTGGTGCCGGAACTGCTCGCAGCCGACAGTCAACCGCTGCAGGTGGCGCGCGGCAACGTCGAGCACGCCACGCGTGCCGACTGGAAGCCACTGTCCTCGCCTGCGAGCCGGCAGAGCCCGGTCTTCGTGGTCGGCTTTCCCCGTTCCGGCACCACCTTGCTGGAACAGATGCTCGACGCCCACCCGGATTTCCGGTCCATGGACGAGCGCGCCTACATCCACGACCTGATCGAAGGCATGGAGCTGGTCGGCCAGCCGTACCCCGCGGACCTGGCGAACCTGACGCAGCAGGACGCCGATCAGCTGCGCAGCGTCTATCGGCGCATGGTCGGCGAGGTGCTGCCCGACCTCGGCGAGCGGCGCCTGGTCGACAAGAATCCGCTCAACATGCTGTGCCTGCCGATGATCATGCGGCTGTTTCCGCACGCGCGCATCATCCTGTGCCTGCGCCATCCCTGCGACGTGCTGCTCAGCTGCAGCATGCAGCCTTTCCGCTCGCCGGCCTTCATGGTGCTGTGTTCGTCGTTGCAGCGCCTGGCGCAGGGCTATGTGCGTGCCTTCGAGCAGTGGCAGCACGACGTCGAGGTGTTCGCGCCGCAGGTGCTGGAGTGGCGCTACGAATCCGTGGTCAGCCAGTTCGACGACCAGGTCGCACGGCTGGGGCGGTTCCTCGAAACCGCCGACACCTCGCCCATGGCACGCTTCGCCGAACACGCGCGGCACAAGCGTTTCATCAGCACGCCCAGCTACGCGCAGGTCACCGAAGGCGTGCATCGCAAGGCGGTCGGCCGCTGGCAGAACTATCGCGAACAGTTCGAGCCCGTGCTGCCGCTGCTGCGGCCGTGGATCGAGCGTCTCGGCTACACGGCATAGGAAGGCTCGCCCGCCCCACGCCGTCCTGCGGCAGCATGACTTCTGGCGTTGTCACGCCGCGGTGAAAGATTGCATCCTGCGGGTTCCCCCGACCGGAAGCCCGCCATGCCTCTTCGCCCGCACCTGCTCGCCGCCTGCGTGGCGCTCGGCCTCGCCGCCTGCACCGGCGTACCCGTTGCCAAGACCGCGGCGGCCATCCAGCCTGCACTGACCGCGCAGACGCTGAACTCCGGCGGCGTGATGCCGGCCGAACAGGCGCGCGTGCACTTCGATCATGCCGAGCTGCATTTCGCGGTCGACCCGGCCACGCAGAGCATCGACGCCAGCGCGACACTGAGCTTCACCGCGAAGTCCGCCACCGACGCGCTGCTGCTGGACCTGGACCGCAACCTGCCGATCGGCGCGATCGAGCTGGGCGGCCAGCCGCTCGCCGCCGGCGCGTGGAGCAACCCGGACGGCCGCCTGCGCATCCAGCTGCCGGCGCCGCTCGCCGCCGGCGGCAAGGTGAGCGTGACGATCCGCTACGGCGGCAAGCCGCACGTGGCGAAGAAGGCGCCGTGGGACGGCGGCTTCGTGTGGAGCCACACCGCCGACGGCCAGCCGTGGGTCGCCAGCGCGGTCGAGGGCGAGGGCTGCGACCTGTTCTGGCCGTGCATCGACCAGCCGCAGGGCGAACCCGACCTGGTCGACACGTACATCACCGTGCCGAAGACGCTGGCCGCGCCCGGCAACGGCGTGCTGGTGGGCATCGCCGACGCGGGCGACAAGCACACGTACCACTGGCGTGCCAAGCACCCGGACACCTACGCGATCTCGATCAACGTGGGCCCGTTCAAGCTGCTCAAGGCCGACTACGCCAGCCGCTACGGCAACACCATCCCGCTGGAGCTGTGGTACCTGCCCGAGCACGCGGCCGGGGCGCAGGCACTGTTCGGCGAGTTCCCGCGCATGCTGGATTTCTTCGAGCAGCAGATCGGCCCGTATCCCTTCGGCGACGAGAAGATGGGCGTGGTGGAAACCCCACACCTGGGCATGGAGCACCAGACCATCAACGCCTACGGCAACGGCTACCCGAAGAGCGAGTACGGCTTCGACTGGCTGCTGCAGCACGAGTTCTCGCACGAGTGGTTCGGCAACCAGGTGACCAATGCCGACTGGGACGACATGTGGCTGCACGAGGGCTTCGGCACCTACATGCAGCCGCTGTACGGCCAGTACCTGCACGGCGACATGGCCTACTTCGCGATGCTGCACACCGAACGGAAGGCGCTGAAGAACGAGTACCCGATCGTCGCCGGCCACAGCCAGACCGAGCACGCGGTGTACGACGCCGTGCACGGCCCGGGCAACGACATCTACTACAAGGGCTCGCTGATGCTGCACACGCTGCGGCAGCTGATCGGCGAGCGGGATTTCTTCGAGAGCATCCGCCGGCTGGTCTACGGCCGGCCTGACCCGCAGCCGGGCAACTTCAAGCCGCGCTACGCCAGCACCGACGACTACATCGCGATCGTCGACCAGGTCACCGGGCGCAAGCTGGGCTGGTTCTTCGACGTGTACCTGCGCGACGCCGCGCTGCCGCGGCTGGACGAGCAGCGCGACGGCGACACGCTGAAGCTGCGCTGGGTGACCGAACACGGCAAGCCGTTCCCGATGCCGATCGACGTGCAGGTGGGCGACACCGTGCACACCTTGCCCATGCGCGACGGCAGCGGCCAGCTGCACGTGCCGGCCGGCAGCCTGCTGATCGTCGACCCGCGCTCGAAGGTGCTGCGCGAGATGCCCCACGTCGAGGCGTACCAGCAGTGGATGAAGCAGCAGCACGAGCAGCGGGCGAAGTCGGCCAAGCCGGCAAAGCAGTAGCGCGCGGGCGGCGCCATCCGGATGTCCCATAAAGAAAACCCGGCGCATGCGCCGGGTTTTCGTGTGAGGCCCTGGAACGTCGGATCAGTGCTGCGCGGCTGGCGCCGCCAGCGGGCTCCCCTGCGTCGGCGTCACCGCCGCGGTGCTGGCGAACTTGCCGCCGTACGGCAACACCTCGCTGGCCAGCTTCGAGTCGGCCTTGATCATGCCGATCGCGTCGAACAGGATGTGCGCGGTCTCGTTGAGTTGCACGTCCTTCGCCTTCTTCGCGTCCTTCTCCTGCTTGAGCTCGCTCTTCAGGCTGCGCTCGTTGGCGTTGAGGCCGTCGTCGAGGCTGCTGGCCTCGTCGGCGAGCGAGGCGTCGGTGCCGTCGATGGCCTTGTGCCGCGCGCGGAAGTCGGCCTGGACCGCCTCCAGCTGCTTGCGCTCGACTTCGCGCGTGGCGAAGTTCAGCGAGATCGAGGTCTTCGCGCGCATCGTGCGGTACTGCGCCAGTTCGTCCAGCATCAACTTCCAGGCCGGCGACTGCGCCACGCGCTCGGCGTGCTTCTGCTGCAGCTGCGGCAGGTAGGCGTTGAGGTTCGCCACCACCTGGTAGTCGGCCGGCGCGATCTGGGTCCACTTCAGCGCGTTGTCGTAGGTCGACTCGCCGAAATCCTTGTCGTCGCCGTTCTTCGGGAACGCGATGTCCGGCGTCACGCCCTTCAACTGGGTGGAGCCGCCGTTGATGCGGAAGAATTCCTGGATGGTCATCTTCAGCTCGCCCAGCTGCGGCTTCTCGCTGTCGCTCTGCGAGAAGCGGTCCAGGTCGACCAGGTTCTGCACGGTGCCCTTGCCGAAGGTCGGCTCGCCGACGATCAGGCCGCGGTGGTAATCCTGGATCGCCGCGGAGAAGATCTCCGACGCCGACGCCGTGCCGCGGTTGACCAGCACCGCCAGCGGGCCGCTCCAGGCCATGCCCGGGTCGTCGTCGCCCTGCTCCTCGACCTCGCCCTTGGAGTCGCGCACCTGCACCACCGGGCCCTTGTCGATGAACAGGCCGGTCAGCGAGTTGGCCTCGGCCAGCGAGCCGCCGCCGTTGTTGCGCAGGTCCACCACCACGCCCTGCACGCCCTCATGCTTCAGTTCGCCGAGCAGCCGGGCGACGTCGCGGGTGGCGCTCTTGAAGTCCTTGTCGCCGGCGCTGCGTGCGCCGAAGTCGGAATAGAACGTGGGCAGGTCGATCACGCCGATCTTGCGGGTGACGTCGCCGTCCTTGATCTCGACGACCTTCTTCTTCGCCGCCTGCTCCTCGATGCTGACCTTCTTGCGCACCAGGGTGACCATCTCGTGCTTGCCGTCCACGCCGACGTCCGCGGGAACGACCTCCAGCCGCACGGTGGTGTCCTTCTTGCCGCGGATCAGGTTGACCACGTCGTCCAGCCGCCAGCCGATCACGTCGACGATCGGGCCGTTGTCGCCCTGGCCGACGCCGACGATGCGATCGCCGACCTGGATCTTGCCGGACTTGCTGGCCGGGCCGGCCGGCACCAGCTCGCGCACCTGGGTGTAGTCGTCGCGCGGCTGCAGCACCGCGCCGATGCCTTCCAGCGACAGCTTCATCGCGATGTCGAAGTTCTCCGCCGCGCGCGGGCCGAGGTAGTCGGTGTGCGGGTCGGTGGTCTCGGCGTAGGCGGTCATGAAGGTCTGGAACGCATCCTGGCCGTCGAGCTGCCTGACCCGTTCGATGTAACCCGCGTAGCGCTTGTCCAGCGTCTTGCGGATCTCGGCATCGTTCTTGCCGGCCAGCTTCAGGCGCAGCCAGTCGTTCATCGTGCGCTTGCGCCACAGCTCGTCCAGCTCGGCCTGGTCCTTCGGCCAGTCGGCATGCTCGCGGTCGAACGTGTAGCTCTCGTCGGCGGAAAAGTCGAAGCCCTGCTTGAGCAGGTTGCGCGCGTAGGTCATGCGCTCGACCGCCCGCTGCACGTAGAGGTTGAACACCGAGAACGGCGCGGACAGGTCCTGGTTCCAGATCGCGTCGTCGAGCTGGGTCTTCATCGGCGCGAACTTCGCCATGTCGGCCTGGGTGAAGAACACCTTCTCGCTGTCGAGCAGCTTGAAGTAGGCGGTGTAGATGCGCGCCGACATCGCGTCGTCGAGCGGCTGCGCGTCGTAATGGAAACGGGTCAGGAAGCGCGCCGACAACTGCGCGGCCTGCGCCTCCTCCGGGGTGGACGTGAGCGGCCAGGTGGCCGCCTTGCGCGGCTTGCCGGCGCCGAGGTCGGCCGCCGACTGCGCAAGCGCGCAGGTCGCGGTGAGGGCTAGCAGCAGGAACAGCGCAGGACGGAATTTCATGGGTGCTCTCAGGCTGATTCGGTGACGCCGGCTGCATGGGCCTGCAGGTCGGCGTGGTAGGACGAACGCACCAGCGGACCGGAGGCGACGTGGTGGAAACCCATCGCCTCGCCGGCCACCCGCAACGCGTCGAATTCTTCGGGAGTCCAGTAACGCACCACCGGGTGATGGTGCGGCGTGGGCTGGAGGTACTGGCCGATGGTGATCATCTCGACGTCATGGGCGCGTAGATCGCGCATCGTCTCGAGCACCTGCTCCATCGTTTCGCCCAGGCCCAGCATGATGCCGGACTTGGTCGGCACCTGCGGGTGTTGCGCCTTGAAGCGCTTGAGCAGGTCCAGCGACCACTGGTAGTCGGCGCCCGGGCGCACTTCGCGGTACAGGTGCGGCACGGTTTCCAGGTTGTGGTTGAACACGTCCGGCGGGAAGTCCTTCAGCACTTCCAGCGCGCGCTCCATGCGCCCCTTGCCGCGGAAATCCGGGGTGAGGATCTCGATGCGGATGTTCGGGCTGGCGTGGCGCGTGGCGCGGATGCAGGCGGCGAAGTGCTCGGCGCCGCCGTCGCGCAGGTCGTCGCGATCGACCGAGGTGATCACCACGTACTTCAGGCGCATGTCGCGGATCGTCCCGGCCAGCCGCGCCGGCTCCAGCGGATCGGGCGCCACCGGGCGGCCATGCGCCACGTCGCAGAACGAACAGCGACGCGTACACACCTCGCCCAGGATCATGAACGTCGCGGTGCCCTTGCTGAAGCACTCGTGGATGTTCGGGCAGGAAGCTTCCTCGCACACGGTGACCAGCGCGTTCTCGCGCAGGCGCGCCTTCAGCTGCTGCACGGCGTTGCCCTGCGGCAGGCGCACGCGGATCCACGACGGCTTGCGCAGGGTCGGCACGCCGGTGTCGAAGCCGGCGCGGTTCAGCGCGATCTTGTCGTTGCCGACCTGCTTTTCGCCGGCAGGCGCACCGCTGACGACGGTGATCGGGATGACCTTGGGGGAAGATGTGGAGATTTCGCTCATGTAGACGGCTCAGACCGCTGCGCGAGCGGGGAGTTCGGGTAAGACGGGGGCAGCAGGCTCGGCGACGAAACCGAACTGGCGGCAAAACTCCTCCACCAGCACGTCCTCGACCGTGGCCAACCGCGACGGACCGCCCAAGTCTAGCAGCTGCGTGACTGCCAAACCCTTGTAACCGCAGGGGTTGATGCGGTGAAACGGCTCCAGGTCCATGGCCACGTTGAAGGCCAGCCCGTGGAAGCTGCAGCCGCGGCGCACGCGCAAACCGAGCGCGGCGACCTTGGCGTCGACCACGTAGACGCCGGGTGCGCCCTCGCGCCGCACGGCGACCACGTTCCAGTGCGCCAGCGTATCGATCAGCGCCTGCTCGATCCCGTTGACCAGCTCACGCACGCCGACGCCGACCCGGCGCAGGTCGATCAGCGGGTAGCCGACGATCTGGCCGGGGCCGTGATAGGTCACCTGGCCGCCACGGTCGACCGGTACCACCGGAATGTCGCCCGGTGCCAGCACGTGCTCCATCTTGCCGGCCTGGCCCAGGGTGAACACCGGATCGTGTTCCAGCAGCCACAGTTCGTCGGCGGTGTCGGCGATGCGGTTGTCGGTGAACGCGCTCATCGCCTTCCAGGTGGCTTCGTACGGCTGGCGACCGAGACGGCGGATTTTCAGGGGCAACGACATGAGCGACCTTGGGGAACGGGGAACGGGGAACGGGGAACGGGAGAGCGTAAACGGGTGACCTGGTAGCAGAGGGATGGCTGGTCTTCGATCCGTCCTTCCGTAGCACAGGCCATCACGCGGGCGGTGTCCAGGGCGCCTCTCCGGGTCCGCACTTCAATGCGCGTAACGAATGTCCGGATCGGCGCGCAGCACCTGGTGCGCCGCCTCGTACTGCTCGCGGCTGTCGCAGCGGAAGCTCACCGTGACGGAGACGAAGTTGCCGGCGCCGGAGTGCCGGTGCCGCACGCTTTCGTGCAGCACGTGCAGGCCGGCGCGCTCCAGCAGCTGCGGCACGCGGGTCGGCAGGTTCGCGCTGGCACGGCCGACCGCGGTGATCTCGAACTCGCCGGGAAACTGAAAGCCCTTGCCTTCCTGCTTCGCCTTGCCGAAGTCGATCGGTTGCACTACTTCGCGTCCGCGCTCTTGGCCGGCGCGGCTGCCTCGGCCTTCTTGTCGCTGTGGAACCACAGCAGGATGCTGTCCCACAGGCGCGAGAAGAAGCCGCCCTGCGGCGCATCGGCCAGTACCACCAGCGGCATGCTCTGTACCGGCTTGCCATCCAGGGTGATGCGCAGCATGCCGATCTGCTGGCCCTTGGTGAACGGCGCGACCAGCGTGGCGGGGATGTCCATGGTCGCCTTGAGCTGGTCGTACTGGCCGCGCTTGACGGTGACCAGCACGTTGTCGGCCACGCCCAGCGACAACTGGTTCGCTGCGCCCTTCCACAGCCGCGGCGTGGCCAGCGGCTTGCTGGCGTCGTACAGCTTGTGCGTCTCGTAGAAGCGGAAGCCGTAGCTGAGCAGGGCCATCGCCGAATCGGCGCGCGCCTTCTCGCTGCCCGCGCCCATCACGATCGCGATCATGCGCGACTCGCCCTGCCTGGCCGAGGCAGCCAGGCAGTAGCCGGCGCCCGAAGTGTGGCCGGTCTTGATGCCGTCCACGCTGGGGTCGCGCCACAGCAGGGTGTTGCGGTTGTGCTGCTTGATCCCGTTCCATTCGAACTCCTTCACCGCGGAGATCGCGTAGTCGTCTGGGAAGTCGTGGATCAGCGCGCGCGACAGGATCGCGATGTCGTGCGCGGTGGTGTAGTGGTTCTCGATCGGGTAGCCGGAGGCGTTCTGGAAGTTCGAGTTGACCATGCCCAGCTGCCTGGCGTACGCGTTCATCAGCCCGGCGAACGCCTGCTCGGAACCGGCGGTGTGCTCGGCCAGCGCGATCGCGGCGTCGTTGC
>CAVPQF010000081.1:0-15224 GCA_963707225.1 uncultured Gammaproteobacteria bacterium | reverse complement strand
CACAGGCACCAAGGACGCCGCGGCATTCCTCGACCGTCCAGACAAAGACTCTGACCTCAGCTCCAAACTCACGCAACAAGTTCACCATCTCGACGCACGGAACCTGTCTGGCGGGGCCAGCATAGCCCAAGTAACAGAGCAGGATGGCGGTGTCGAGATACACAACCGTTTTCTCGAACTTCCCTCCTATCCGCGTTGGATCGCCCGCGTACAGCGCGCTCGCAAGGATGTTGCCTTTGGCGACGGTCTCTATGTACCCAAAAATCGAGCTATGCTGCTGTTGCGCTTGCTGGACGAATGAACCGACGATGAACAACTGCTTCGATGTGGCACGGTCCGGCGCACTCACCGGGTTGTGGGTAAGCGTCGCCGACAGAAGGTCCTGCTCTTGCTCTGAGAGAAAGGCAAGAAAGTGTTTCTCGGTGTCTTCGCTGCTCCACTCCTCCTCATGCTGTCCAAGAGCGAACGCCTGAAGAGCAGCCGCCACCTCTTGCTGTAGAGCTGAAACCTCGGCCTCTATCTTCTGGAAATGAGTTCAACCTCAGCGCCTACGCCAGCGCGGCCGGCGCCGCCAACCTGGAACGCCGCGTGCGCGAGCTGGGTTATCCGGTCAGCGGGCATGCCATCACCCAGGCCGGCAAGTCGCGCACCCTGGTCATCGCCGGGCCGTTCGAAACGCGCGCCGCGGCCGAGTCCGCGCGGCTGAAGATCACCCAGTCGATTCCCGGCGTGCCGGCCCGACTCGAACAGGACGCCAGCCGCGAAACCGGCACGGCGGCGACGCCGACGCCTGCGGCCACGGCCACCGCCAAGGCCGGCGGCTGGGCCGTGCAACTGGCGGCGATGAGCAACCAGGCCGATGCGAATGCGCTGCGCGACAAGCTGCGCGCGAACGGTTTCGATGGCTTCGTCGACTCGGTGCAGTCCGCCGGCAAGCGGTTGTGGCGCGTACGCGCCGGCCCGCAGAACCAGCGCAGCGACGCGCAGCGCGTGCACGACCAGATCAAGGCGAAGCTGGGCATCGACGGCAACGTCGTGTCGGTACCCTGAGCATGCCGGTGCCGGCACGCGGACCAGGCGGATGAACGGATGAACTGGACCGACTACATCATCATCGGCGTGCTGGCCCTGTCGGTATTCGTGGGCTTGTGGCGCGGCCTGATCTCCGAAGTGATGGCGCTGGCGATCTGGATCGCCGCGTTCTGGGTGGCGTGGACGTTCGGTCCGATCGTGGCAGAGCGTTTCAGGCAGGTGATCGAGCTGCCGTCGGCGCGGATCATCGTGGGCTACGGGCTGTGCTTCGTCGTCGTGCTGATCCTCGGCGCGCTGCTGCGCTTCGTGATCGGCAAGCTGATCGAGAGCACCGGGCTGTCCGGCACCGACCGGCTGCTGGGCATGCTGTTCGGCTTCGTGCGCGGCGTGCTGCTGGTGACCCTGCTGGTGTTCCTGGTCGGGTTCACCGCGTTCACGCGCGATCCGTGGTGGCAGCGGTCGGTGCTGTTGCCGCGCTTCCAGCACGTGGCGGCCTGGCTGGGCCAGCAGGTGCCGCCCAGCGTCCGCGAGTACCTCCACCCGCCGGCGGTGCTCGGCCGCCTGCACGGCTTGCCGGCTGCGTTGCCGGCCCCCATGTCGGGCACGACGCCCGCGCCTGCGGCGAGCGTGATGCGCCCGGCGCTACCGGCGGTGGCGGCCAGCACGGCCGGCCCATCCCCGAATTTCTGAACAATCCTCTGAAGCAGGCAGCAAACCATGTGCGGAATCATCGGCATTGTCGGTACCACCGAAGTGGCATCGGCGCTCTATGACGGCTTGACGGTGCTGCAGCACCGCGGCCAGGACGCGGCCGGCATCGCCACGGTGGACGGTTCGCGGCTGCGCCTGCACAAGGGCAACGGCCTGGTGCGCGACGTGTTCGGGCAGGCTGCGATGAGCGGCCTGCGCGGGCGCACCGGCATCGGCCACTGCCGCTATCCCACCGCCGGCTCGGAAGGCTCGGCCGAGGCCCAGCCGTTCTATGTCAATTCGCCGTACGGCATCGCGTTCGCACACAACGGCAACCTGGTCAACACCGACACGCTGCGTCGCGAGATGTTCCAGGACGACCGTCGCCACATCAACACCGATTCCGATTCCGAGGTGCTGCTGAACGTGCTGGCGCACGAGCTGCAGATCCAGGACCGGATGGAGCTGACCCCGGACCACATCTTCAAGGCGGTGGCCGGCGTGCACGCGCGTGCGCGCGGCGGCTACGCCTGCATCGCCCTGCTGCTGGGCTACGGCCTGATCGCGTTCCGCGATCCGAACGGCATCCGCCCGCTGGTGCTGGGCGAGCGCATCACGGCGGAAGGTCACGAGTACGCGGTGGCGTCCGAGTCGGTGGCGCTGGACATCCTGGGCTTCAAGCGCATCCGCGACGTGGCGCCGGGCGAGGCGGTGATCATCACCGACGCCGGCCAGCTGCATACCCGCCGCTGCGCCGAGGGCGCGCCGCACACGCCATGCATCTTCGAGTACGTCTACCTGGCCCGGCCCGATTCGATGATCGAGGACGTGTCGGTGTACAAGGCGCGCCTGCGCATGGGCGAGAAACTGGCCGAGAAGATCCTGCGCGAGCGGCCCGACCACGGCATCGACGCGGTGATCCCGATCCCCGACACCGCGCGCACCGCCGCCAGCGCGCTGGCCGGCGCGCTCGGCGTGCCGTTCCGCGAGGGCTTCGTCAAGAACCGCTACATCGGCCGCACCTTCATCATGCCGGGGCAGGGCGAGCGGGTGAAATCGGTGCGCCGCAAACTCAATCCGGTGGAGCTGGAATTCCGCAAGAAGAACGTGCTGCTGGTGGATGACTCGATCGTGCGCGGCACCACCTCGAAGCAGATCATCCAGATGGCCCGCGACGCCGGCGCGAAGAACGTCTACTTCGCCTCCGCCGCACCGCCGGTGCGCTACCCGAACGTGTACGGCATCGACATGCCGTCGGCCTCGGAACTGGTCGCCGCGGGGCGCACCGAAAAGGAGATCGAGAAGACACTCGGCGCCGACTGGCTGATCTACCAGGACCTGAAGGACCTGGTCTGGGCCGTGCAGGACGGCAACGAGGAGCTGAAGCGGTTCGATACCTCGTGCTTCTCCGGCGAGTACGTCACCGGCCTCGACCAGAGCTACCTGGAGCAGGTCGAGATGCTGCGCTCGGACGACGCCAAGGCCGCGCGGCGCGTGGTTTGAGCACAGGGACGAGCCCGCAGCCCGCCCCTGTCCTGTCGAGATGAACGATCTCCACGCCGCCGCCAAGCGCTGCCTGGACGCCACCGAGCCGGCCGAAAAACTGCGCCTCACCCGCGAGACGTGGCAGGCCTTCCTGGCCGGCGATCTGCACGCCGACCCGGCCGCGTCGCCGCCCGAACCGATCGGGCCGCCTGGTCGTCCGGCGAAACCGCAGCTGGTCAACGCCCGCCAGCTGCCGCAGCGCGGGCTGGGCAGCGACGAAGGCCGTGCCGCCCTGGTGCACGCCGTGGCGCACATCGAATTCAACGCGATCAACCTGGCCTGGGATGCGGTCTATCGCTACCGCGGCAAGCCCGCGTCGTACTACCGTGACTGGGTCAGTTGCGCCCACGACGAGGCGCGGCATTTCGCGCTGCTGTCCGACCGGCTGGCCGAGCTGGGCCATGCCTACGGCGATTTCGATGCGCACAACGGCTTGTGGGAGATGGCCGAAAGAACCGCCGGCCACGACACCGCGCGGATGGCGCTGGTGCCGCGCGTGCTGGAGGCGCGCGGGCTGGACGTCACCCCCGGCATGATCGAACGGCTGCGCGGACTCGGCGACGAGCGCACGGTGGCGATCCTGGAAGTGATCCTGCGCGAGGAAGTGGCCCACGTCGCCGCCGGCACCCGCTGGTACCGCCACTGCTGCGAGCGCGACGGCGTCGACCCGATCGACACGTTTTTCACCCTGTTGCGCGACTACATGGGGGTGAGCCTGCGCGGCCCGTTCAACCGCCCGGCGCGGCTGCAGGCCGGCTTCGTCGAGGAGGAGCTCGACCGGCTGGCCGCGTTGGCGCAGCTTGCCTCGTAGACGCGCCTTGTCCATGAGGGACTTCCTTCGGTCGTGTGCGATGCCTTTGCTTCGGCTTCGTAGGGCGGGCACGGCCCGCCGGCTGATGCAAGACGGTGGAGCAGGAGCGGCGGGCCGTGCCCGCCCTACAGGGCCGCCATGTCTGCCCTAATGAACGAACAACTCGTCGCCCCCAACCACTCCCGAAGAATCAAAGCTGGCGCGCGAAAGCAGCCGGCTGCTTGCTGCGTGCATTGGCCGTGGCCCGACGCGCGCTTGCGGGTGATCGACGGTGATGGCGAAATCGAAGTGCCGGTGGTTGCGCTGCGGATGCTGGTCGACAGCTTGAACAACATGGCGGCCGGCAACGGTGAGCCTGGCGCCGATCCACGCCGAACTCACCACGCAGCAGACGGCTGACTTTCTCTCGGGTTGCTGGAGCGTGGCGATCTTGCGCACCACATGGTGGGCACACACCGGCGTGTGTACTTTCGCGACCTCATGGCCTACAAGAACGCCCAGCTGGCCGAGAGCAAGGCGCGGCTGACCGAGTTGGCCCGCGAGGCCCAGGAACAGGGCTTCTACTGATGTCGAACTTCGTCGCGTTGTACGACGCCTGCGTGCTGTACCCGGCGCCGTTGCGCGACTTGCTGATGCACTTGGCGGTAAGCGACTTGTTCCGCGCACGCTGGACGACGCGCATCCACGACGAATGGATGCGCAACCTGCTGGCCAAACGCACCGACCTTTACACGTGAGCAGCTGGAACGTACGCGCGACCTGATGGATGCCAGCGTGCCGGATTGCCTTGTCACCGACTACGAAGGTCCGGAAACGCAGTTGACGCTGCCTGACCCGGATGACCGTCATGTTCTGGCTGCCGCGATCCTGTGCCGGGCCGGCACAATCGTGACATTCAATCTCAGGGAGATTTTCCAGCCACGACGCTGGAGTCACTCGGCATCACCGCCCAACACCCGGACGAGTTCATCGAGCACGCCTTTGGTATCAACCCTGCGGCCGTCATCGCCGCAGTGCACGAGCATCGCGCCTCGCTGACTCATCCACCAAAGACGGTCGATGAGTTGTTGGACGGGTATCTGAAACTGGGGCTCGTAACGACAGTGAGCTTGTTGCGGCCGTACACCGCGCAACTTTGATTGTCATGACATCCGCTGGTGTGTTTCGAGCGTGGCGCACAACGCGAAACCGTGTGCTCGCAAAGACGTGCAAAGTGGGGTGGTTTAGGCAATCTGTAGGCAACGGGCACAAAAAAGCCACCGCGATGGTGGCCTAAATGCTTGAAAACCTTGGTCGGGGAGACAGGATTCGAACCTGCGACTTCTACGTCCCGAACGTAGCGCTCTACCAGGCTGAGCTACACCCCGTGGGAAGCCGCGTATCTTAATCGTCGATCGGGGGCTTGGCAACAGGTTCGATGCATCCCCGATGCATCCGCGGGACGATCCGCTGCGGAAGGGCGGCGGCGTTCTGTTAATCTTGGCGGCTGCCGTCGTGCGACCTGCCGCGCGACGGAATGTCTCCCATCGTCAGTAGAGGATTCCATGGCGCTTACCCCGGCCCGCACCATGCCCGGCGTGCTCGAGCTGCTGCCGCTCGACCAGATCGCGTTCCAGCGCATGCTCGACGTGATCCGCCGCAACTACGAGCGCTTCGGCTTCCTGGCGGTGGAGACGCCGGTAATCGAATATGCCGACGTGCTGCTGACCAAGACCGGCGGCGAGACCGAGCGCCAGGTGTACTTCGTGCAGTCCACCGGCGCGCTGGAGCAGGGCGAGAAGCCGGACCTGGCGCTGCGCTTCGACCTTACCGTGCCGCTGGCGCGCTACGTGGCCGAGCACGAGCGCGACCTCAGCTTCCCGTTCCGCCGCTACCAGATGCAGAAGGTGTACCGCGGCGAACGCGCGCAGCGCGGGCGCTTCCGCGAGTTCTACCAGTGCGACATCGACGTGATCGGCAAGGATGCGTTGTCGGTGCGCTACGACGCCGAGGTCCCCGCGGTCATCTACAGCGTGTTCCGCGAGCTGGCGATCGGCCCGTTCACCATCCAGCTCAACAACCGCAAGTTGATGCGCGGCTATTTCGAGAGCCTCGGCATCGTCGACGGCGAGCAGCAGATGCTGGTGCTGCGCGAGGTGGACAAGCTGGACAAGCGCGGCGCCGATGCGGTGCAAGCCACGCTGACCGGCGCGGCATTCGGGCTTGCTGCCGACGTGGTGCAGAAGATCCTCGCCTTCGTGCAGGTGCGCTCGACCTCGCTGCAGGACGCGTTCGACAAGCTCGATGCGCTCGGCGCCGGCCCGGAGGCGATGGAGCAGGGCCGCAACGAACTGAAGGAAGTGCTGAGCCTGATCCACGCGTTCGGCGTGCCGCAGACGCACTACGCGCTGAACCTGTCGATCGCCCGCGGCCTCGACTACTACACCGGCACGGTCTACGAGACCACGCTGAACGACCACCCGCAGATCGGCTCGATCTGTTCCGGCGGCCGCTACGAGAACCTGGCCGGCCAGTACACCAGGTCGCACCTGCCCGGCGTCGGCATCTCGATCGGCCTGACCCGGCTGTACTGGCAGCTGCGCGACGCCGGCCTGATCGATACGGCGAAGAGCACCGTCGACGTGCTGGTGACCCAGATGGACGAGGCGCAGCTGCCGGCCTACCTGGCGCTGGCCAGCGAACTGCGCGGCGCCGGCATCGCCACCGAGGTGGTGCTGGAAGGCGGCAAGCTGGGCAAGCAGTTCAAGTACGCCGACCGCGCCGGCATCCGCTTCGTGGTGGTGCTGGGCGAGGACGAACTCGCCCGCGGCGTGGTGACGGTGAAGGACCTGCGCCGCGAGGACCAGTTCGAGGTGGCGCGCAGCGAACTGGTCAAGACGCTGCGGGTGGAACTGGAGCAGGCCGCGGCGATGGGCTGAGTGCCACTTCCCCGGTGATCCATGACAGACGACGCAATCCATCCATGAGGCAGCAGTGAGCACAACCGATACCATCGTCCTCGACGGCAACAGCCTCACCCGCGCCCAGTTGGTGGCGGTGGCACGCCACGGCAACAAGGTTTCACTGGCTCCGGCCGGACTCAAGCGCGTGCAGCGCGCCGCCGATTTCCTCGCCGGGAAGGTCAGTTGCGGCGAACCGACCTATGGCGTCACCACCGGTTTCGGCAGCAACGCCGACAAGCTGCTGGGCGCGCATCGGGTGCGCGACGAGTTGCCGGGCGCGGCATTGGTCAAGGATGGACCGCACGCGCCCGAGGGCACGCTGCTGGAGGAACTGCAGCACAACCTGATCATCACCCATGCGGTCTGCGTGGGCAAACCGTTCGGCGAGGACGTGGTGCGGGCAATGCTGCTGATCCGCATCAACACGCTGATGCGCGGTCACTCCGGCATCCGCGTGAGCACGCTCGAAGCGCTGGCGGCGATGCTCAACGCCGGCGTGGTGCCGGTGGTGCCGGAGAAGGGCTCGGTCGGCGCCAGTGGCGACCTGGCACCGCTGTCGCACCTGGCGATCGTGTTGCTCGGCGGTGGCGAGGCGTTCTACCAGGGCGAGCGGATGAGCGGTGCCGAGGCGCTGAAGCGCGCCGGGCTCACGCCGATCCGGCTGTCGTTCAAGGAAGGCCTGGCGCTCAACAACGGCACCGCGCAGATGCTGGCGACCGCCGCGCTGGCGCTGGATGCGCTGGAACGCCTGCTGGATACCGCCGACCTCGCCGCGGCGATGACGCTGGACGCCTTCGCCGGCCGCAGCGGCGCCTTGCGGCCCGAGGTGCATGCGCTGCGTCCGCACCCGGGCCAGGTGGAAACCGCCGCGCACGTGCGCGAACTGCTCACCGGATCCACCCTGCTCGACATTCCGTATCACCTGGTGCCGCGCTTCAAGCCGTGGAATGCCGACGCATGGAGCGAGCCGGACGACCAGGCGCTCAGCTTCGACATCGGCTGGGACTGGGTGCCGGCAAACCAGCGCCATGGTCGCGAGGCGTTCTACCGCCGCTTCCTGCCGTTCAAGGGCGGCAAGAAACACCAGCCGCAGGATGCCTACAGCCTGCGCTGCATGCCGCAGGTGCACGGCGCGGTGCGCGATGCCTGGGCGCAGGCGTGCCGGGTGATCGACATCGAGCTGAATTCGGTCACCGACAATCCGCTGATCTTCCCGGACAACGCCGACGCGCAGTTCATCGAGGAGCAGGTGATCTCGGCCGGCCACTTCCACGGCATGCCGCTGGCGCTGGCGATGAGCTACGTGAAGGCGGCGATTCCCGTGCTCGCCTCGATCTCCGAGCGCCGGCTCAACAAGCTGGTCGATCCGGCCACGAATGACGGGTTGCCGGCCTTCCTCACCGGCAACGAGGACGGCACCGATTCCGGCTTCATGATCGTGCAGTACACCGCCGCCGCGCTGGTCAACGACCTCGCCACGCGCGCGCATCCGGCCAGCGTGTACTCGGTGCCGACCAGCGCGAACGCCGAGGATCACGTCTCGATGGGCGCCAACGAGGCGCGCCACGTGCTGGAGATGATGGAGGACCTCGGCCATGTGCTGGCGCTGGAGCTGTACACCGCGGCGCAGGCGCTGGATTACCGCCAGGAAATGCTGAACGCGGCGCGCCGGCTGGCCAGCCGCGGCGGCTGGCAGGCGCTGGCGGCGAAGATCGCCAACGCGCCACGCGAGGGCCAGCCGCATTACGAGCAGTTCGTCGCCGAAGTGCAGCAACTCGCCGCCGCGCTGGCCGGTGCCGGCGATTTCCACGCCGGCGCCGCCGTGCGCGCCGTCCACGCGATCCTTCGCCGGCACATCGGCTTCATGCACCGCGATCGCGCGATGGATGGCGACGTGCGCACGGTCTGCGCGCTGGTGCAGCAGGGCGCACTTCGCCCGGCGGCATGACTCATCACCTTTTGACGGAAGCCAAGACCATGAGCCTGATCCAGACCCCGGTGTCCTACGGCGAGCTGATCGACAAGATCACCATCCTGGAGATCAAGTCGCGCCGCATCACCGACGCGGCCAAGCTGGCCAATGTGCGCAACGAGCTGGACCTGCTCAACGCGACCTGGGCCAATGACGCGGCCTCGCGCACCGATATTTCCGGCGAGCGCGCGCATTTGCTGGCGGTGAACGAGCTGCTGTGGGACATCGAGGACCGCATCCGCCTGAAGGAGAAGGCGCAGGCGTTCGATGCCGAGTTCATCGAGCTGGCGCGCTCGGTGTATTTCCGCAATGACGAACGCGCCGCGTTCAAGCGCGAAATCAACCTGAAGCTCGGTTCGCAGCTGGTGGAAGAAAAGTCGTACCAGGATTACCGCGCGGTCTGATGCGGCCCTAGAACAGCCGCATGTCGCGCGCGGCGGCTTCGTAGCGTTCGATCACCTCGTCCACGCCGATCAGGTCCATCACGCCGGGCTTCTCGATCTTGGTGCCCCAGGCCAGTTCGCTGGCCGGCTTGTCGAGAAACCGGCGCGCGGCCTCGTCGTACTTGTCCACGCACCAGCGGCGGTCGGAATACGGGCCGGAACGGTGCGGGTTGCTCGCCGCGTGCAGGCCGAGCACGCGCGTGCCCACCGCGTTGGCCATGTGCATCGGGCCGGAGTCCGGCGTCAGCAGCAGCTGCGCGCGGGCAAGCAAGGCCAGCAGTTTCTTCAGCGTGTCCTTGCCGGTAAGGTCGAGCGGCGGTGATTTGCATGCCGCCAGCACGGCGTCGGCCATTTCGCGCTCGAAGGCGGAGGGACCACCGACCAGCACCACGCGCCAGCCGCGGGAGGCGGCGTGGTCCATCACCGCGGCGTAACGCTCCGGTTGCCAGTTGCGCAGCGCATGGCTGGAGGTGGGGCTGACCAGCAGGTTCGGCGTATCGCCGGGCAGTTGTTCGGCGGCCCAGGCGTGCGCCTCGTCGGGAATCGGGATGTCCCAGCGTACCTGGGTCTGCTGCAGTCCCAGCGGTTCGCAGAAGCTGCCGATCGCGTCGAGCACATGTTCGCCGGTTCGCGCCGGGATGCGTTCGTTGACCACCAGGCCGTGCAGGTCCTTCGCGCGGGCGCGGTCGTAGCCGATGCGCCGGTCGGCCTTGATGCCCAGGCTGAGCAGGTTCGAGCGCAGCGCCACCTGCATCTGCAACAACGCGTCGAAACGCCGCCCGCGCAGCGCCGCATGCACGGCGCGCATGCCGGCCCAGCCGGCGGCCTTGTCGAAGCTGACGAATTCCACGCCGGGCAGGTCGCCGACCAGCTTGCGTTCCAGCTTGCCGACGATCCAGGTCAGCGAGGTCCGTGGCCACGCCTGCTGCAGGGTACGCACCAGCGGTACCACGTGGGTGACGTCGCCGATGGCTGACGTGCGCAGCAGGCAGATCGAAGAGGCGGCTGTGATCGGGTTCGGGGTCATGAGGCCTGGGTTAGAATCGTGGGCAGTCACCGGGCATGATGATGCAGGAACGAACCCACAAGGATGCCGAAGGCGCGATTCTGTTCGACGCCGAGGTATCGCCACAAGTCGGACACGACTGGTTCGCGCCGGATTACTGGCGCGAGCGCGGCGCATTGAGCATGCAGGCCGGCGGTCGCGGCGGCGTCGCGATCGTTGCCACGCCGGTGGGCGAATGCGTGCTGCGGCACTATCGCCGTGGCGGGCTGGTCGCCGCGCTGATGGGGGATCGGTACCTGTGGACCGGCGCCGATCGCACGCGCCCGTTCGCGGAATTCCGCCTGCTTGCCGAGATCGCCCGGCTGGAGTTGCCCGGCCCGGCAGTGGTGGCCGCGCGTTATTGCCGGCATGGCCTGTACTACGCCGCCGACCTGATCACCCGCCGCATCGCCGACGCACAGACCCTGGCCGAATGCCTGGCGGCGGGGCGGCTGGATGGCGAGCTGGCGGAGGAGGTCGGGGCGCTGGTGGCACGCTTCCATCGTGACGGCGTCTGGCATGCCGACCTGAACGCACACAATGTGCTGGTGACGCCGGGCGCATTGCATTTGATCGACTTCGACCGTGGCCGCATGCGCATCCCGGCGACCGCGTGGCAGCGGGCGAACCTGCTGCGCCTGCGCCGGTCGCTGCTCAAGCTCGGCGCGGCGGCCAACGGCGAGGCGGCATTCGAGAAGAACATCTGGCAACCACTGCTGTACCGCTACGGACGTACGCTGGCCCCATGAACTGGCATCTGCATTTTCTTGGCGTGGGCGCCGCGCACGCGGTGGAACTGGGCTCATCGGCCGTGGTGCTGGAACGCGCCGGCGTACCGCTGCTGCTGATCGACTGCGGTCCCGACACGCTCGACCGCTACATGGCGGCGTACGACGCGTTGCCGCCGGCCGTGTTCATCACGCATACCCACATGGACCACGTGGCCGGGCTGGAGCAGCTGTTCATCCGCCTGTGGTTCGACCCGCACCTGCGCGGCACCACCCGGGTGTTCGTCCACGCCGCGCTGATGCCGTGGCTGCAGACACGCGTCGCCGACTATCCCGGCGCGCTGGCCGAGGGCGGCGTGAATTTCTGGGAGGCGTTCCGGCTGATCCCGTGCACGCGCGGCTTCTGGCTGGACGGGCTGTGGTTCGACGTCTTCGCCACCCGCCATCACGTGCCCGGAACCTCGTACGGCCTCGCCCTGGGCGGCAGCTTCGTCTATACCGGCGACACCCGGCCGATCCCCGAAGTGCTGGCGCGTTACGGCGGCGGCAGCGAGCTGATCGCGCACGATTGCAGCCTGGTCGGCAACTCCTCGCACACCGGCATCGACGACGTCGAGCGCGAGTATCCCGAGTCGATGCGCTCGCAGTTGCTGCTGTACCACTACGGCAGCGAGGCGGACGGCACGGCGCTGGCCTCGCTCGGTCATCGCATCGCCAGTCCGGGCGAGCGTGTCGCCTTGCACGCCCCGGTGGAACCGCGGGCCGACGCTGGCTGAATCATTGCCTGTTCGCTTGCCTGTAGGGGGCCCTGCCGCTATTCTTGCCGACTCTTTGATGGCTGGATGGCCGACAAGAGGGTTTCATTGCGGAGAGATGTCCGAGTGGTTGAAGGAGCACGCCTGGAAAGTGTGTATACGGCTTAACCCCGTATCGAGGGTTCGAATCCCTCTCTCTCCGCCAACGTTGTAACTGAAGACAGTTCCAGGGCTGAACAGCCCAACGTCCATGGTGGCCCCGTCGGTCCCCCCGCGACGATAGTTCGCAAACTCCGCCAGGTCCGGAAGGAAGCAACGGTAGCGAATGATTCGGGTGCCGGGGTGTGGCTGGCGGGGCCGCCGCCATTCTGGGGCAGGCTTTACTGACTTACCCCCCGCGACTTGGCACAATCGGTCTTCGCCCCAAGGTAGTCAGGCATGTCTTATCAGGTACTCGCCCGCAAGTGGCGTCCGCGCAAGTTCGCCGAACTGGTCGGGCAGGAACACGTGGTGCGCGCGCTCACCAACGCGCTCGATACCGGGCGCATGCATCACGCCTACCTGTTCACCGGCACCCGCGGCGTCGGCAAGACCACCATCGCGCGCATCTTCGCCAAGTCGCTGAACTGCGAGCGGGGGCAGTCGGCCGACCCCTGCGGCGAATGCTCGGTGTGCACGGCGGTGGACGAGGGGCGCTTCGTCGACCTGCTGGAGATCGACGCGGCCAGCAACACCGGCGTGGACGACGTGCGCGAGGTGATCGAGAACGCGCAGTACGCGCCGTCGCGCGGCCGCTTCAAGGTGTACCTGGTCGACGAGGTGCACATGCTGTCGAAGAACGCGTTCAACGCGCTGTTGAAGACGCTGGAAGAGCCGCCGCCGCACGTGAAATTCCTGCTCGCCACCACCGACCCGCAGAAGCTGCCGGTGACGGTGCTGTCGCGCTGCCTGAAGTTCAACCTGAAGCGGCTGCTGCCGGAACAGATCTCCGGCCAGATGCGGCACATCCTCGCCGCGGAAAACATCGCCTACGAGGACAGCGCGATCGGCGAGCTGGCCCGCGCCGCGGACGGTTCGCTGCGCGACGGCCTGTCGCTGCTGGACCAGGCGATCGCCTACGGCGGTGGCGCGCTGCATGCCGACGACGTGCGCAACATGCTGGGCAGCGTGGCGCGCGGACAGGTGCTCGGCGTACTCGACGCGCTGGCTGCCGGCGACGGCGAGCGGCTGCTGGCCGAATGCACGCAGATCGCCTCGTACTCGCCGGACTTCGGCGGCGTGCTGGACGATATCGCCAGCGTGCTGCACCGGCTGCAACTGATCCAGCTGATCCCCGGTTACCGGCCGGAGGAGGACAGCGACGACGACGGCGTGCTGGTGGCGCTGGCTGGACGGGTGACGCCGGAAGACGTGCAGCTGTATTACCAGATTGCGACCTCGGGCCGGCGCGACCTTGCACTGGCGCCGGACGCGCGCACCGGCTTCGAGATGGCGCTGCTGCGCATGCTGGCGTTCCAGCCGGGCAATGGCACGCCGACGACGGCAAGGGTCGAACGGCCGGCCGCGGGCAGCGTGCCGGCATCGGCGTCGGCGGTACCGCCACGATCGGCGGCAGCGCGCCCCGCCGCCGTATCCGAACGCCCGAAGGATTACCCCTCGCCGCCGCCAGCGCGCACGGAGCCGGATGTGCGTCCGGCACCTGCTCCCGCGGCAGCCACCGTGGCAGCTCCGCTGGCGCGCGATGCCAGCGGCCTGCCGAACTGGGAGGCCTTGATCGGGCGCGCCGGTTTGCGCGGCCCGTTCGGGTTGCTCGCGCAGAACGCGATATTGCGCGAGCGCGACGGGCAGACCCTGGTGCTGGAGCTGCAGCCGGCGCACATGAGCCTGGCGGTGGAGCCGATGGTGAGCCAGATGGAGGAGCGTATCGGCCAGGCGCTGGGCGAGCGCATCCGCCTGCGCTTCCTCAACAGCAGCCAGGCTGCCGCCGCGCAGACCCCGGCGGCGCGTGCCGCGCAGGCGCGCGATGCGGCGCAGGTCGCGGCCGAGCAGGCGATCGAGGGCGACCCGCTGGTGCAGTCGCTGAAGCGCGAGTTCGGCGCGCGGGTAGTGCCGCAGTCCATCAAACCCCTTGACAGCGAATCCGGAGCAGTGTGATGAGAGGACAGATCGGCCAGCTGATGCAGCAGGCCCAGCGCATGCAGGAAGACATGAAGCGTGCGCAGGAGGAAATCGCGAAACTCGAGGTCACCGGCAGTGCCGGTGGCGGCCTGGTCAGCGTGGTGATGACCGGCGCGCACGAGGTGCGTCGCGTGCACATCGACCGGCAGACGTTCGCCGACGACCCCGAGATGGCCGAGGACCTGGTCGCCGCCGCGATCAACGACGCGGTGAACAAGGTGGCCGAAGTCAGCAAGAACAAGCTCGGCGGCATCACCGCCGGGATGAACCTGCCGGCCGGCTTCAAGATGCCGTTCTGAGCCGGGAATCGGGAGTAGGGAATCGGGAATGGTAAAAGCGGAGCGCGGCACCTCCATGTTCTTGATCCTGCGATTCCCCATTCCCGATTCCCCATTCCCGGACGTCCAATGAGCGGTTCCCCTCTCCTCGCCGACCTGATCGAAGCCCTGCGCTGCCTGCCCGGCGTGGGCGGCAAGAGTGCGCAGCGGATGGCCTTCCATCTGCTGGAGCGCGAGCGCGAGCGCGGGCTGAAGCTGGCCGCGGTGATGGAGCAGGCGATGCGGCGCATCGGCCATTGCGAGCGCTGCCGCAACTTCAGCGAGGAGCCGCTGTGTTCGCTGTGTTCCAGTTCCAGTCGCGACCGCCAGGTGCTGTGCGTGGTGGAGTCGCCCACCGACCTTGCGGCGATCGAGCAGGCCACCGGCTACCGCGGCCAGTACTTCGTGCTGATGGGCCGGTTGTCGCCGCTGGACGGACTGGGCCCGGAAGAACTGGGGCTGGCACAGCTGACCCAACGTCTGGGCGAGGGCGAAATCGAAGAGCTGATCATCGCCACCAACCCCACCGTGGAAGGCGAGGCCACCGCGCACTATCTGGCCCAGCTGGCCCGTGCCGGTGGCGTGCGACCGACCCGGCTGGCGCACGGCGTGCCGCTGGGCGGCGAACTGGAATACATCGACCGCAGCACGCTGGCACATGCGTTCGGCGGACGGCAACTGCTCGATTGATTACCGCAAGGGAACCCTCATGACCGACACGATTTTCAGAGCAATACGTAGACGAACGAAGGGGCGCCCAGACATA
>CAVPQF010000080.1:0-6382 GCA_963707225.1 uncultured Gammaproteobacteria bacterium | reverse complement strand
CACCATCTCCCTCTTTTCTCTGCTCACCAACTCCCTGGAAATTATCATACAATTTATCCCCGAGTTGCAGCCTGCGCCATTAACCCTGAGTGATTTGGGTGGGGCTGTCTCGGCATTGCTGGCCAGCGCCTATGTGGCTGCAGGGGTTCTCAGGATGCGTAGGGAGAGGCTCAGGGCCTACCGGCTGTTTAAGACCTCCATCCTCATTCAGATATTCCTTGTGGATATCTTCATTTTCCTGGATATGGAGTTTGCCGGCCTCATAAAGCTGGCAATAGATATCGCAGTTCTCCTAACTCTGAGATATATGATAGACCAGGAGACGATGGTCATTGATTCGGCTTCGATCCAACCGGCGGTGCAACAAGGGAGTCCACCATGATCTTTCCATAAATATAACGAAATATCAGTTTTCCCGTGGCTATCATTGGTGTAGCTAAGAGCGCCCCCATTATGCCGAATGCCTCGGCACCGGCGATGACACCGATTAATACTATCAGGGGAGGGAGATCGACAGCATTACCCATGATCTTTGGCACCAGGAATTGGTTTTCCAGCAACTGGACAAGCGTGTAAAAACCGATAACCACCAGCGCAACACTCAGGTGGCTGAATGCCAGATGCGTTGATCCAAATAAGAGGGCGATCAAAACCGCTGGAACCGCCGCCAGAACCGGGCCGACATTGGGGATCAACTCCATGAATCCGGCAATGACGCCCAGGAAAAATGCCTGCGGCAATCCCAGAATAAAACCGCCCACCCAGGTGACCAGGCCGATCAAAAGCAATCGGTCTCAAGGTCACCGACGCCGAACTGAGCGGACTCAGTCTCAAGTTGGCCAATTTTCATGGCGACTGGAACTACACGCTCCTGCCACTACGAAAGAAAACTTGATCAACTTATTTTCACGTGACGCCTTACCTGGATGCGTTCAACCGCGAGCGCGGCACCCGGCTCGTGATCGTCACCGGCGTGCACATCGAGCCGTTCGGCGCGTATTCGCACAAGTACAAGAGCATCGATCAGCTGCCCGACGGCGCCAGCGTGACGCTGCCGAACAATCCCAGCAACAACAGCCGTGCGCTCTTGCTGCTGGCGAAAACACGGCCTGATCACGCTGAAGGATCCGACCGACGAGACCGCCACGCTGAAGGACGTCACCGCGAATCCGGAACACCTGAAGTTCCGCGAGCCGGAAGCGACGATGCTGCCGCGCACGCTGGACGAGGTCGACCTGGCGCTGATCAACACCAACTACGCGCTGGCCGCCGGCCTGAATCCCCCCCAAGGGCGCATTGCTGATCGAGAGCAAGGACTCGCCCTACGTGAACTACCTGGTCGGCCGCCCCGACAACCAGAACGACCCGCGCGTGCAGAAACTGGCCCGGGTGCTGAACAGCCCGCAGATCAGGGCGTTCATCGAGCAGGAGTACCACGGCGCCGTGCTGCCGGCGTTCTGACCACGCATCGCTCCCCCTCTGACTCTTACACGCTCGGTCCCTCCCCCTGCGAAGCAGGGGGAGGTCAGGAGGGGGTGAGGCTTGTGATCTTGCTCGTACCGAAGAGCAACCCTCCCCCGTTTTGCAGGGGAGGGAGCAGAGCTTGGCGGCTTCTGACTACTCCTGCCTGGGCCTCACCCCTGCGACGCAGGAATCTGGAACACCTGGCGCAGATACGCCACGTAGGCCTCGTCCTCGCACATGTTCTTGCCCGGCGAGTCGCTCAGCTTGGCCACCGGCTGGCCGTTGCAGCGGATCATCTTGATGACGATGTTGAGCGGCGTGGGCCCCACGTCGTTGGTGAGGTTGGTGCCGACGCCGAACGCGAGCTGGCAGCGGCCGCGGAAGTGCGCGTACAGCCGCATCACCGTGGGGATGTCCAGCCCGTCGCTGAACACCAGCACCTTGCTGCGCGGATCGACGCGGTTCGCGCCGTAATGCGCCAGCACTTTCTCGCCCCAGGCGAACGGATCGCCGGAGTCGTGGCGCGCGCCGTCGAACAGCTTGCAGAAGTACATGTCGAAATCGCGCAGGAACGCGTCGATCCCGTACATGTCCGACAACGCGATGCCGAGGTCGCCGCGATACTCCTTCGCCCACGCTTCCAGCGCTGCCACCTGCGAATCGCGCAGGCGCGGGCCCAGTGCCTGGTGCGCCTGCAGATATTCGTGCGCCAGCGTGCCCAGCGGGGTCAGGTTGAGCTTGCGCGCCAGCCACACGTTGCTGGTGCCGGCCAACTGCTCGCCCAAGCCCTCGCGCAGCACGGTCACCACCTTTTCCTGCCACGCCCGCGAGTGGCGCCGGCGCGTGCCGTAGTCGGCGATCTTGCAGCCGGCGTAGTCCGGCGTGTCGCGCAGCAGTTCGATCTTCGCCTGCAACCGCCGGCGCCCCTCGGCAAGGTCGAGGCCGCCGCTGGTATTGCGGAAGTACACCTCGTTGATGATCGCCAGCAGCGGCACCTCGAACAGGATGGTGTGCAGCCACGGCCCGCGGATGCGGATCTCGATCTCGCCATTGCCCACCGCAGCAGGCCCGCTGTTGGCAGGCACGATCTCCACGTACTTCTCGTTGAGCTGGAACAGCCCCAGGAAATCCACGAAATCGCTCTTGATGAAACGCCACGTGCGCAGGTAGTCGAGCTCGTCCGGCGCGAAGCGCAGCTGGCACAAGGCTCCCAGCTCGGTGCGGATCTCGTCGATGTACGGCACCAGGTCGATGCCGGGCGTGCGGCACTTGAAGCGGTACTCGACCTGGGCGGCCGGATACTGGTGCAGCACCACCTGCATCATCGAGAACTTGTACAGATCGGTGTCGAGCAGCGAATCGATGATCATCAGTAGCCCGGGCGGGGAGCAGGATGGGCCATTATCCACGCGAACCGCGGCCTGTTCCGCGCAAAAAAATAAACCCCATCAGCCAGGGGAGGACTGATGGGGTTTGTCAGGCGGCATCCAGGGGAGGAAATGCCGGCCCCTCAGCAACGCGTTGTACTGCGCCACTTCCTGTCGCCATCTCGGCGATACGTGATCTTAGTGTGGCCGGCGCCGTGTGAGTTCAACGTGCATGTCGACAGGTGTTCAGCTTTCCGACAGGCTTGCCGCAACGGAACGGACGGAAAGCGGATCGGGCACCATCGCCTACAATTTCTTTACTTCCCTGCGGAATCGACCATGAAGCTGTTCGCCATCTGCCTGTTCGTGGCGTGCCTGCTGCCGCACGCGACGGCCGCCGAGTTGAAGGTCGACCTCGGCCATGGCGTCGTCACCTATCGCAGCGAAACCCTGCTCGAGCGCCGCGACGCGCGCACCATCAGCGTGCCCGGCGATGTCGCGTTCCACCGCACGATGCATTACCGCGCCGTGCCGCTGGCCGCCCTGCTCGAAGGTATCGAGCCCGACGACCACCTGCAGTTCGTCGCCGGCGACGGCTTCGCCGCCGAGATCCCCGGGGCCTTGCTCATGAACACGCAAGGCAGCGAAGCCTGGCTGGCGATCGAAGACCCGTCCCGGCCCTGGCCCGCGCTGGACAAGAATCGCGGCAGCGCCGGGCCGTTCTACGTTGTGTGGACCCGACCGCAGGCCGCCCGCGTAGGCCCCGAACAATGGCCGTACCAGGTGGCCCGCATCCGCAAGCTGGGTGGCGTGGCCGAGCGCTTCCCGGCGATCCTGCCCGATACGGCGCTGCCGGCGGGCGGCGACGTGCAACGCGGTTTCGCCGTCTTCCAGCGCACCTGCTTCGCCTGCCACACGCTCAACGGCCATGGTGACTCGAAGCTCGGCCCGGACCTGAACATCCCGCACAACCCCACCGAATACCTGCGCGCCGACCTGTTGCGCGCCTTCATCCGCAACCCGCAGTCGCTGCGGCAATGGCCGCAGGCGAAAATGCAGGGGTTCGACACGCATGCGCTGTCCGACGCCGACCTCGACGCCGTGCTGGCCTATCTGCGGCACATGGCCGGGCGCAAGCCGGGGCACTGATTCCGCCGGATCAGCCGGCACGTCCACCGCGGACACGCCGCGCCAGGTCAAGGGCGTTGCTGCAACAGCGCCTGCAGTGCCTGGTCGCGCTGCGCCTTCGGCTCGCGCGCCAGCTTGCGCACGCTGGCGTAGAACGCCGGCCAGCGGCGGCTGGCGCGCCGGAACAGCACGGCAAACGCCGGCGTCCATCGGTCGTACAGGCCGAACGGCAGCAGCCGTGCATTGTTGATCGGCATGGCGACCCAGGCGTCGTAGCGATGATCGTTCGGCCACTCGCGATCGCGCCATTGAGCGTAGCGGGTGCGGAACGCGGCGATCTCGCGCTGCTTGCCTGCCTCCATCGCCGGCTCGTCCACGCCGCTGGCGTAGAGGGTTGCCAGGCGGGTGCGCAAGTCCAGCGCCAGCCGGGTGATGCCGTCGCCCATCGCCCGGGCATGCTCGTCCGGGGGCGGCAGGCCGCGCGACTGGCGCCATTCGCGCAGGCCTTCGGTCTGCACGAAGGTCGCGAAGGATTCGTTGAAGGCCGTGTCGCCTTTCACGTAGATCAGCTGGTGCGCCAGCTCGTGGAAGATCGTGCCGTCCAGTTCGTCGTCGTCCCAGCGCAGCATGCTCGACAGGATCGGATCGGCGAACCAGCCCAGCGTGGAATACGCCGACACGCCGCTGATCCAGACGTCGTCTCCGCGTGCGCGCAGACGTGCGGCATCCGCCTGCGCATCGGCCTCCTTGAACCAGCCGCGATAGGCGACGCAACCGGCAACCGGAAAACACTGCGGCACGGCCTGCACCGAGAAGCGCGGCGTGGCGAACACGTTCCACACCACGTACGGTCGATCCAGCGCGACGTAGCCGGTGTAGCTGCGGTTGTCCGGCAGGGCCAGCTGCTGCGCGGCGAAACGGCGCGCCTGCTGGGCCTGCTGCAGGCGCGCGGCGAGTTCCGGGTCGGTGGCCGGGTCGCGCACCAGCCTGCCCACCGCGCGCCGGTGCACGATCAGCTCGCCCTGCCCGTGCGCCGCCTGCGCGTAATAGCGCAGGCTGCTGCAGGCGCACAGCAAAAGGCCCACCGCCGCGATGACGATGAGCCGTCGAATGCGGGTGCGTGGCGGCACGAATCCGGGCATGCCCCGATAGTGCCTCAAGCCTCAGTGGCGATGATCGCGATCGCCGCTGCGGGAGTCGCGCCGCTGCCGGTTGCCGTCGTGACTGCCGCCGCGATAGTCACTGCGGCCATCGCCATGGCCCCGCCACTGGCCAGCGTGACTGCGATAGTCGCGATGATCGCGATAGCCATCATGCCGATAGCGCGAGCCGCCGTACCACACGCTGCTGACGCCCACGCTCACGCCGGACGCATAGCAGCAGCCGTAGTAGCCGCCGTAATAGCCATCGTAATAGCCCGGCGCCACGTAGTAGGCGTCGCCGCCCTCGCCATAGTAGGCGTCGCCGCTGTAGCCGGAGCCGCGGACGTAGCTGTAGCCCGGGTCGTAGTAGCAGCCCGACAACGCCGCGGCAGCGACGATCAGTACAAGGCTGGGCAACAGGCGTTTCATGATCGGCCTCCATCGGGGAGTGGCGATATCACGCTAGGCCGCGCTGCTTGAACGCGCACTGAGTTCCGGCGCATCGCCCGCCGCCGTTTACCCGCCAGCCATGTATCGCCGTCGCGCAGCTCCCGCCGTGGAGCCCGCCATCGGCCATCAATCCTTGCGCTTGCTCTGCTCGCCACGTTCCGGCGCCAGCACGCGCGCGCCGCTGCCTTCGCCTGAACCGGCTATCGGCGGGTGCAGATCCACGCTGCCCGACGCCGGCTGCGCCAGGTTGGCATCCGGCCAGCTCGGTCCCTGTCTCACGCGTTCCTGCTTGGCCTCCAGCAACGCCTGGATCTTTGCCACCGCGTCTTCCTGGCTGATGTGGTGGATCGGCGCTTCCACCGGCGGGCGCGGGCGCGGGACCGGTTTCTTCGCCGTGGCGGCGGCGCGGGTGGCCGGCCTTGCCAGCGGCTTTTTCGCGGCCACCTTCTTTGCAGCGACCTTCCTGGCCACGGGCTTCCTGGCGACGGTCTTCTTCGCTGCAGCCTTCTTCGTTGCAGCCTTCTTCGCCACAGCCTTTTTCGTCGCAGCCTTCCTGGCGGCGGGTTTCCGGGCGGCCGGCTTCCTGGTCGCGGACTTCTTCGCAGCGACTTTCTTCGCCGGGGCCTTCTTCACCGCCGCCTTGCGCGGCGCGGATTTCTTCGCGGCGGATTTTCCGGCGGGCGCTTTCTTGGCGGTTGTCTTCTTTGCCGCGGACTTCTTCGCAGCCGACTTGCGGGTCATAGCCATGCGTTCGTTCTCCTGCGGTGGTCGATGGAACCGTGCCCAGTATGCACGCCCCGGCCACGGCGGGCATTACGCAGCGCAGGAAAC
>CAVPQF010000079.1:0-8009 GCA_963707225.1 uncultured Gammaproteobacteria bacterium | reverse complement strand
CTGCCCGACGTGGCCCCGCTGGACAAGCTGCAGCAGCTCGACGCCGCCTGGCACCTGACCGGCACGCCGAACGCGGAAATCGGCATGCGCTGGTACAGCCATGCGATCGCCGCCGGCGACAAGTCCGTGTGGACGGCCGCCGCCGAACACATGACCCGGATCGGCCGCATCTACCTGACCACGCCGCTGTACAAGGCCCTCGCGAAAACCCCGCAGGGCCTGGCCTATGCCGAGCAGGTCTACGCGAAGGCGAAGGCCGGCTATCACCCGCTGACCCAGCAGGTGGTCGAGTCAGTTTTTGCCAAGGCAAAAACTGCACATAAGTAAGCTGTGCTCCATCCCCCTTCAGCGGGGGATGGAGCGAAACATCCCACTCTCCAAGAAACCACCATGCCGCCATCAACGAACACCACCACGCCGCTCTGGAAACGCATGCTGCTGCGCCGGCTGAAATTCCTGGGCTGGCTGGCCGCGCTGCTGGCCATCGTGCTGGGCGGCAGCTACCTGTTTGCGCCGCAGTGGCTGCTGCAGGCGAACGTCACGCGCGAGGCGATGGCGGCGCACCTGGAGAAACATTCGGTGCAGGCCGGCGATACGCACTGGGTCTACTACGAAGGCGGCCAGGGGCCGACCATCGTGCTGCTGCACGGCTTCGCGGCGGACAACAACGTCTGGCTGAAGACCGCCAAGCTGCTCACCCCGCACTTCCACCTGATCATCCCCGACCTGCCCGGCTGGGGCGATTCCTCGCGGGTACCCGACGCCAGCTACAACATCGACGCCCAGGCCGGGCGCTTCGATGCGTTCGTGCAGACCCTGCGCCTTCAGCGCTTCCTGCTGGTCGGCCACTCGATGGGTGGCGCGATCGCCGGCGTGTACGCCAGCGAACATCCCGAGCACGTGGCTGCCCTGGCGCTCTTCGATGCGTTCGGCCTGAAGGGCAGGCAGAACGCGTTCGACCGCGACGCGATCAGCGGCAAGAATCCGTTCGTGTACGACGACCGCGCCGGTTTCGAACGCGCCACGTCGCTGGCGTTCGAGAAGCCGCTCGACCTGCCCGGCCGTTTCGTCGACGCGCTGGTGAAGCGCAGCCAGCGCGACCACGCCTTCATCGAGCGTACCTTCGCCGAGTTGCGCGAGCCCGGGCAGTACCTTTCCGTGCAGAACCGGCTGGGCCAGCTGAGCATGCCGGTGCTCGGCCTGTGGTGCCACGACGACCGGATCGTGGACATCTCCGCCCTGGACAGCCTGCGCAACGGCCTGACCGGCGCCAGCGCGATCAGCACCAGCACCATCAACGGCTGCAACCACATGCCGATGCTGGAAAATCCCGAGCAGACCGCGCAGATCCTCACCGGCTTCGCGCTGTCGCACTGAACCACGGCCGCGCGGGCGGGTCTCCCGATACTGAATATCCCTTGTATGCCAGGCGCACTTTTGTGAATTGTGCATGACAACATGGGAGAATGCCGGGGTGACGCCGCTGTCTGGCGTGCCCACGTGCGTGTGAAGCGGAAGGGTGCAGCGACCGATGAAGCAGAGCCTCTGGCGTACCGGTGTGGATGCGATCATGCGGATGTCCGCCACCCGCACCAATTACTGGGCCGAGCTCGGCGTGGACAGCGTGCTGTGCCTGCTGTTGCTGGTGCTGGGCTGGCGCAGGCATGCGGACGGCCCGCTGACCGCGCTGCTGGCCCTCGGCCTGGGCCTGTTCGCCTTCAGCTTCATCGAATATTTCTTCCACCGCTGGATGTTCCACACGCGCATCCCGCTGTTCGCGCAGGGCCACGACCTGCATCACGCGCGGCCGCTGGGCTACGACTCGCTGCCGTTCTTCCTGCCGGCGGCGGTGCTGCTGGCGCTGGCCGGCGCGTTCGTGCTGGTCATGCCGACCGGTTTCGCCCTGCTGCTGGCCAGTGCGATCACCTTCGGCTACATCGTCTACGGCCTGAGCCACTTCATCATCCACCACGTGCGCTTCAAGCAGCCGCTGCTGCGGCGCTGGGCCGGCGCCCACCACGTGCACCACTATCACCCCGAGAGCAACTTCGGGGTCACCACGCCGCTGTGGGATGTGCTGCTGGGCACGCGCTACGTGCGGCGGCCCAGAGATATCTGAAGAGATATCTGTCGCGCGTGCGGCGAGCAATAGTTGCCGAAAAGCCCATCCATGAAATGGCTCTACTTCAGATCGTGTGGGTGATTTCTAGACCTCGGCAGCCTCTGGATACAGATCCAGGTCACCGAGATGGAAGTAAATGGCGTTGCGGAAGCGATCCTTGTTGCGGAACCCGCGGCTGCGCACTTTGATCAGTTTGATGCGGCCATTGATGCTTTCGGCCCCGCCGTTGTTGGCGTCCAGAATGATGGCGTTGATGATGCCCCACAGATGCTTCTTGATCGTTTGGGCTACCTTCTTGACGGGCTCCAACCGGCAGCGGGTCGCCCACGCCAGCCAGCGCTTCCAGCCCTTCTCGGCCCACGTGCGGCTGACATAGCCCCACAGGGTCATGGCGAACTCCTTGATCGCCCAGGCGCGGGCAGTCTTCAAGGTGCTATCGCGCAAGCCCTTGAAGTCGTGCCACTGGGAGCGGCTCATGTTCGATGGGTTGCGCAGCCACAGGTATTTGCTTCGCACCAGATCGTCACGGCCTTGTGCCCGCAGGGCCTTGTGTTCGGCGCGCCGCACCTTGTCAACGGCGTCTCCCAGATACTTCGCCACATGGAACTTGTCGAAGGCGATCTTGGTGGCAGCACATTCGGCCTTGCTCAAGTCGGCGTAATAGTCGTCCAGGCTCGACTGCTTGCGATCGTCGGCCACGTACAACACGGTGGCGCCATCGGAGACCACCGTGACGTAGTTATGGCCCTTGCGAAAGGCGGTCTCGTCCACGCCAATGTGCTTCGAAGGTTTGCGCTTGCGACGCGCAAGGCCGCGCTTGACCGCTCGCTGCATGATGCCGTCAATCGCGTTCCAGCTCAGCTTCAGTTGCCGCGCCACTGCCGCGATCGAGGCCTCCTTGAGCCAGCTGATCACCAGCGCTTCAAACAGCGCAGTGAACCCCGTGCCCGGCTCGGCCCACGGCACCTTCACCATCACCACACCGTGCTCCGGACAGGTTACCCGCGGCACCCCGGCGACCAGGATGGTCTTGAGCTGACAGGTATCCAGGTGCCGCCAACGCCGAACCCGCCGGTCATACCCAGCACACCGCTTGCCACACTGCGGGCAGACATGCCTCGTACCGGATTTTGCCTCCACCCGAACCCTGACCTCACCCTCATCGACTGCCACATCGACCCCCGTCACACGCCACGGCGACTCGATCCCGAGTATCTGCTGGTACAGCTGCTTGTCTCTCATCCTTACTACGCTAAACCACCCACCCGATTGGGGGAAGAGCCGCGAAAAGCAAGGACCTGATCTGGATGGGTCATGGACTGCAACTGGTCCCACAGGCGCCGCATGAAACGGCACCACAGCAAGTCATTGTTTGTCCGCTGCCATCGGTGCAACCACTGCTGCAACAAGCCGGCTTGAGTGCTGGCGAAACAGCGCCTAATAAATCAGTTTTCGCCATCGTCATACCTGCGCTAGTTTCTTTGGGGCAAGCGACTATGCTAGGAATTTTCCCGTGAAACATGGTCAGCATCTGATTCTGCGTCTGCTTGTTGACAGTCACTACGACCTTCACGCGACGCGTGGAAGCAGTGCCTTCTTGATAAGGTTCAACCACGGATCCCTCTTGACCTACCCAAACCACCATCGATGGCTGGCCCCGTAAAGTCCAGTTGCCCATTACCTTGTCAAAAAAACTGGCATGCACAGAAGCTTGATCATCCGCGTGCTTTCCATCTCCTGCGTTCACAGTGAATTCGACGCGATAGGCGTGACCGTCTTTGCTCACGACCTCAACACGCGCAGGATGGTTTTCTTGGACGATGGCCGATGGATGCATAACTACAACATCGTTAACTGATATCGACGATTGCACAGAATAGTATTGATTTTCTGCCTTGACGTTACTTCCGATTACGAGAAGAGCGCAGAACACTAAGACGCTAAACGAAGTTTTCATGACAATTCCTCCTTGGATAATTTTCGTAAGCACGATATCAATTAGTAACAACTGCGCTTCAGGCACACGTCAAAATTCGACTCAACAATCAATCGGCCACGTCGTCGACCAGGCGGTCGAGTTCGGCCTTCAGGATCGCGCCGTGCTGGCGCAGCCAGTCGCGCTGTTCGCGCCAGTCCGGAAACAGGTTCTCGACCTGCGTCCAGAACCGCGGCGAGTGGTTGCGCACCTTGAGATGGCACAGCTCGTGTGCCAGCACGTAGCGCAGCGCGGCCGGCGGCGCCAGCGCCAGTGCGAGGTCCAGGTTGATGCGGTCGCGGGTGTCCAGGCTGCCCCACAGGCTTTTCATCGGGCGGATCTTCAGCGCGGTGGGCGCCAGGCCCAGTTGCGGCACGTAGCCGGCCAGCCAGCGCGAGACGTCGCGGCGGATCAGCGTTTCCAGGTGCGAGGCGAGCAGGCCGCGGGCGATCGGCAGGGCGCGGGTGTGCGGGCGCGGGATCACCAGGGTGAGGCCGGTCGCGTGTGGCTCGATCTTCGGGTAGGTGCCTTCGGCCCAGTCCAGCTCGGCCATCTCGCCACGCAGCGGAAAGCTGCACGGATAACCCACGCGCAGCGGCGGCAGCGGCTTCACGATCAGGTTCAGCTCGTCGAGCTTCTGCTCCAGCCATTCGGCGTGGCTGCGCAGGAAGGCGCTGACCTGGGCGGGATGGGTACCGAGCGGATAGGTCACCCGCGCGCCCTGCGGCGTCACCGTGAGGCGCAGCCGGCGCGCGCGCGGATGGGCGCTCTTCAGCACCCGGATGAGGCTGCCGCCCACCGTTGCCAGTTCCAGCCAATCGCCTTCCAGATGCTGCGCCATGATCCTGCCTGCTTCTCGCCTGGCCCGTTCCGATCAAAGGATGGGGATCCGCCGCCCGCAAGCGGCCGGACGCCCAGTATGGCGCGCCGGACGTCGCGGCGGTATGGATTTTTCGTTCAGCTATCCGCCGGGCGCGGCAGGCCGAACCATTCCTCCAGCTTGCCCAGCAGGCGCTCCAGCTCCAGCGTCAGCAGGGCGAAACCGGCGTCCAGCTCGGCCTGGGCGTCCTGCTGGCTGTCGCCCATCTCGTCCATCACCACGTCGAGGAACTTCAGCTTGCGGACGATCAGGTCCTCGCCCAGCACGAAGCTGATGCGGTCGTCGAAGGTGAGGCCCAGCATGAACACCTGCTTGCCGTTGCGCAGGTGCTCCTTGACCTCCTCGGCGTCCAGGTCCTGCCGGCGGCAGCGGGCGATCGCGCCGGTGGCGGTGGCCGGGTCGCGCAGCTCGCACTCGTCGCCCAGGGTCAGCCCGGCCGGCAGGTTGCCGGTGGACAGCCAGTCGGTCATCAGCACGCGCGGGCCTTCCTCCGGCGCCAGCGGCACCGCGGGGAAGCTTCCCAGCGCCTCGCGGATCTGGGTCAGCGCGTTCTCGGCCGACTTGCGGCTGGAGGTGTCCAGCACCAGCCAGCCATGCTTCCTGTCGACGTAGGCGGACATGCGCGAGTTGCGCACGAAGGCGCGCGGCAGCAGTTCGGTCAGCAGGTCCTCCTTGATCCGCTTGCGCTCGCGCCCGCCGACCTTGCGGCCTTCTTCCTCGGCGATCTTCTGCACCTTGCGATGCAGCTCGTCGTTGATCACCGCGGCCGGCAGCAGCTTGTCTTCGCCACCAACGGTCAGCAGCGTGCACTGCTTGACGGCATGCGTGAGCGGCTCGTTCTCGCCGCGCCCGACCGGCGGCACGAAGCCCTTGGTGAACATTTCCAGCGGCCCGCACGGGCGCAGCCGGTGCTCGGCCAGCGCTTCGTCGAGGCGGCTCAGGTCGTTGGCGATAGCGGGAGAAAAACGGAACAGCGTGAGGTTGCGAAAGAACATTCGGTATCCGGATCAGTGTCGCCACGAAGGCAAGGAGGTTCGTCGCCATTCCAGCGCAAGCCGGGATGACGACAGGGAATTTCAGCGGGTGACGGCGGCGACCGCCGCGGCCACGGTATCGAGATTGGCCTGGTTCAGCGCCGCCACGCAGATGCGTCCGCTGTCGAGCGCGTAGATGGCGTACTCGTCGCGCAGCCGGTGCACCTGCGCCTTGCTCAGGCCGGAGTAGGAGAACATGCCGGCCTGGCGGTTGATGAAGCCGAAATCCGGCGCGCCGAGCGCGGCCAGCTTTTCGACGAAGCCGGCGCGCATCGCGTGGATGCGCCCGCGCATGCCGCCCAGTTCTTCCTCCCAGCGCGCGCGCAGCTCGCTGCTGCCGAGCACGCCGGCGACCAGCGCGGCGCCGTGCGTGGACGGGCTGGAGTAGATCGTGCGGATGACCTGCTTGATCTTCGACTGCAGCCGCTCGGCCTCGCCGTGGTCGGCACCGACCATCGACAGCGCGCCGACGCGCTCGCCGTACAGCGAAAACGACTTGGAGTACGAGTTGGCGACCACGAACGCCTCGATCCCGGACGCCGCCAGCAGGCGCACCGCGGTGGCGTCCTGTTCGGTGCCCTGGTCGAAGCCCTGGTAAGCCATGTCGACGAACGGCAGCAGCCGGCGCTCCTTCAGCAGTTCGATCAGCTGCTGCCATTGCGCCGCGTCCAGGTCGACGCCGGTCGGGTTGTGGCAGCACGCATGCAACAACACCACGGTGCCGGACTCCAGCCTGCCCAGGTCCTCCAGCATGCCGGCGAAATCCAGGCCGTGGCTGGCCGCATCGTAGTAGCGGTATTCCAGCAGCTCGAAGCCGGCCGTGCGGAACACCACGTGGTGGTTGCCCCAGCTCGGGTTGCTGATCGCGATCTTCGCGCCGGCACCCGTCACCTGCTTCAGCAGGTCGGCCGCCACGCGCAGCGCGGCGCTGCCGCCGATGGTCTGCGCCGTAGCCACGCGGCCGGCCGCGAGCAGGGGCGACTCCGCGCCGAACACCAGTTGCTGGGTCAGCCGGTTGTACGCGGCCAGGCCGTCGATCGGCAGGTAGCCGCGCGGCTTCGCCGCCGCGGCCAGCGCCTGTTCCACCTCGTGCACGGTCGGCAGCAGCGGGATGCGCCCCTGCTCGTCGACGTAGATGCCCACGCCGAGATTGATCTTGCCCGGGCGCGGATCGGCCACGTAGGTCTCGGTGAGGCCCAGGATCGGATCGCCCGGAGCCATTTCAACGGATGCAAAGAAGGACACGGCGGTTACTCGACAGACAGTGGAAGGGTGGGCGGAGCGTTCAAGCTTGCGGGTTCGCGGTCTCATCCGCCGCGTCGGCAGGCCAGGCCGCGGCAGACGACGCGCCCAGCGCGAAATCGAACAGCTGGCGATCCGCCAGATGCGAGGGTGACACATGCGCCAGCGCGCGAAAGACGTTCTCGCTGCGCCCGGGCTGCTGCCGTTCCCAGCCGGCCAGCATGCGCCGCACCGCCTGGCGCTGCAGGTTGTCCTGCGAACCGCACAGGTTGCACGGGATGATCGGGAACTGCCGCTGCGTCGCGTACTCGGCGATGTCGCTCTCGCGGCAATACGCCAGCGGGCGGATCACCACGTGGCGGCCGTCGTCCGAGCGCAGCTTCGGCGGCATCGCCTTCAGCTGCGCCTGGTAGAACAGGTTGAGGAAGAACGTAGCGAGGATGTCGTCGCGGTGATGGCCGAGCGCGATCTTGGTGATGCCGTTCGCCGCCGCCCAGGTGTACAGCGCGCCGCGGCGCAGCCGCGAGCACAGGCTGCACATGGTCCTGCCGGCAGGAATTACCCGTGTCACCGTGCTGTAGGTGTCCTGCTCGATGATGTGGAACGGCACGCCGCGCGCGGCGAGGTAATCCGGCAATACGTGCGCGGGGAAATCCGGCTGCTTCTGGTCGAGGTTCACCGCGACCAGCTCGAAGCGCACCGGCGCCTTCGCCTGCAGCTGCAGCAGGATGTCCAGCAACGTGTACGAATCCTTGC
>CAVPQF010000078.1:0-72171 GCA_963707225.1 uncultured Gammaproteobacteria bacterium | reverse complement strand
CGAGCACGTAGCTCGGGCGCACCACCAGCGGGTAGCCGATCTCGCGGGCCAGCGCCAAGGCCTCATCGGCGTTGCGCGCGGTGCGGTTCGGCGGCTGCTTCAGGCCGATCTTCTCGATCATCTTCTGGAAGCGCTCGCGGTCCTCGGCCAGGTCGATCGAGTCGGGACTGGTGCCGATGATCGGCACGCCGGCCGCTTCCAGGGCGCGCGCCAGCTTCAGCGGGGTCTGCCCGCCGTACTGCACGATGACGCCCTTCGGCTTCTCGACGTGGACGATTTCCAGCACGTCCTCCAGCGTCAGCGGCTCGAAGTACAACCGGTCCGAGGTGTCGTAATCGGTCGACACGGTTTCCGGATTGCAGTTGACCATGATGGTCTCGTAGCCATCCTCGCGCAGCGCCAGCGACGCATGCACGCAGCAGTAGTCGAACTCGATGCCCTGCCCGATCCGGTTCGGGCCGCCGCCGAGCACGATGATCTTGTCGCGGCTGGTCGGCGCCGCCTCGCATTCTTCCTCGTAGGTCGAATACATGTAGGCGGTGCTGGTGGCGAACTCCGCCGCGCAGGAATCCACCCGCTTGTATACCGGGCGCACGCCCAGCGTATGGCGCAGGTGGCGCAACGAGGCTTCGTCGGTGTTGAGCAGTTCGGCCAGGCGAGCGTCGGCAAAGCCGAGCCGCTTGAGTTCGCGCACGCGCGGTTCGTCGAGCGCAGTGATGCCCTGCACCACCACGTCCGCCTCGGTCAGCACGATGTCCTCGAAGGCAGCGAGGAACCAGGGGTCGACCCGGCTGAGATTGAACACCTCTTCCAGCGACAGGCCGGCGCGGAACGCGTCCGCCAGGTGGAACACGCGGTCGGGTCGCGGTTCGCGCAGCTCGCGTTTGAGCACAGCCAGGCCGTCCTCGGTGCTGATGTCCAGCCCGGTCGGGTTCAGTCCGGTCTTGCCGATTTCCAGGCCGCGCAGCGCCTTCTGCAGCGACTCGTGGAACGTGCGGCCGATCGCCATCACCTCGCCCACCGACTTCATCTGGGTGGTCAGGCGTGCGTCGGCGGCGGGGAATTTCTCGAACGCGAAACGCGGGATCTTGGTGACCACGTAGTCGATCGACGGCTCGAACGATGCCGGCGTGAGTCCGCCGGTGATGTCGTTCTTCAGTTCATCGAGTGTATAGCCCACGGCCAGCTTGGCGGCGATCTTGGCGATCGGAAAGCCGGTGGCCTTCGATGCCAGTGCCGACGAGCGCGACACGCGCGGGTTCATCTCGATCACCACCACGCGGCCGTCCTCGGCGTTGATGCCGAACTGCACGTTGGAGCCGCCGGTGTCCACGCCGATCTTGCGCAGCACCGCGATCGAGGCGTCGCGCAGGCGCTGGTATTCCTTGTCGGTGAGCGTCTGCGCCGGCGCCACGGTGATCGAATCGCCGGTATGCACGCCCATCGGATCGAGATTCTCGATCGAGCACACGATGATGCAGTTGTCCGCGGTGTCGCGGACCACTTCCATCTCGAACTCCTTCCAGCCGAGCACGGATTCCTCGACCAGCACTTCGCCGACCGGCGACAGTTCCAGGCCGCGCTTGACGATCTCCTCGAACTCCTCGCGGTTGTACGCGATGCCGCCGCCGGAGCCGCCGAGGGTGAAGCTGGGTCGGATCACCGTGGGGAAACCCACCTTGGCCTGCGCTTCCAGCGCCTGCTCGAACGTGCGCACGACTTCGGCTTTCGGGCAGTCCAGTCCGATCTCGGCCATCGCCACGCGGAACAGTTCCCGATCCTCGGCCATGCGGATCGCTTCACGCTTGGCACCGATCAGTTCGACGTCGTACTTCTCCAGCACGCCGTTGTCCGCCAGGTCGAGCGCGCAATTCAGGCCGGTCTGGCCGCCCATCGTGGGCAGCACCGCATCCGGACGCTCCTTGGCGATGATGCGTTCCACCGTCTGCCAGTTGATTGGCTCGATGTACACCGCGTCGGCGGTCTCCGGGTCGGTCATGATCGTGGCCGGGTTGGAGTTCACCAGGATCACCCGGTAGCCCTCCTCCTTCAACGCCTTGCACGCCTGCGCGCCGGAGTAGTCGAACTCGCAGGCCTGGCCGATCACGATCGGGCCGGCGCCGATGATGAGGATGCTCTTGATATCGGTACGCTTAGGCATGCGTGCGGGCCTCCTGCATCAGTGCGGCAAAACGTCTGAACAGATAGCCGATGTCGAGCGGGCCGGGGCTCGCCTCGGGGTGGCCCTGGAAGCAGAACGCCGGGCGGTCGGTCAGCGCGAAGCCCTGCAGTGATCCGTCGAACAGCGAGGTATGGGTTACCCGCACTTTCGCCGGCAGCGTGGCCGGATCGACCGCGAAGCCGTGGTTCTGCGACGTGATCAGTACGCGGCCGTCGTCCAGGTCCTTCACCGGGTGATTTGCCCCGTGGTGGCCGAACTTCATCTTCAGCGTCTTGCCGCCCAGCGCCAGGCCCATCAGCTGATGGCCGAGGCAGATGCCGAACAGCGGGATCCTGGCGTCGAGGAATTGCCCGGTCGCCGCGATGGCGTAATCGCAGGCGGCCGGATCGCCGGGGCCGTTGGACAGGAACACGCCGTCGGGCCGCATCGCCAACACCTCGTCGGCGGGCGTCTGTGCCGGCACCACGGTGACCTCGCAGCCCTGCTCGGCCAGCAGGCGCAGGATGTTGAGCTTGATGCCGAAGTCGTAGGCGACCACCTTGAAACGTGCCGCGGGCTGATTGAACGCGGCGCGGTCGAGGTCGTACACGCCCTGGTTCCACACATACGGCTTGACGGTGCTGACCACCTTGGCCAGGTCCATCCCGTTCAGGCCGGGGAACGCGCGCGCCTTGGCCAGCGCGGCGTCGGCATCGACCTGCTCGCCGGCCAGGATGCAGCCGGCCAGCGCGCCCTTGTCGCGCAGGATGCGGGTCAGCCGACGGGTGTCGATACCGGCGATCGCCACGCTGCCGTGACGCTTCAGGTAATCCGGCAGGCTTTCGGTGCTGCGCCAGCTGCTGGCCCGGCGCGGCACGTCGCGCACGATCAGGCCGGCGGCATGCACGGCGGTGGACTCGACATCCTCGGCATTGATGCCGGTGTTGCCGATGTGCGGATAGGTCAGCGTGACGATCTGGCGCGAGTAGGAGGGATCGGTGAGGATCTCCTGGTAACCGGTCATGGCGGTGTTGAAAACCACCTCGCCAACGGTTTCACCGATGGCGCCAACGGCGTGGCCATGGAACACGCTGCCGTCTTCGAGGGCCAGCAGGGCAGGAATAGGCATACGGTAACCGCCTTTTGGATGCAGCAAAGTCCGCAAGCCGCACGATTGCTGGCTTGTGGAGCTTGGAAAGGAAAGAATCTGGGCGGGTGGAAATGATAAGCGGCGACGCCGTTTCTGTCCACCTTACGGCGCATGAATCTTGCGATTCTTCGTCCATCTCCGCCGATCGGTCAGCGCTACACTAGGACACATTTTATCGGAGTCCGATGCCCCATGAGTGCTGCTGTCCTGCTCGATCCCGCCCGTCTCGATCGCCCGGATACCACGGTGCAGCAGCAGCCCTTTCCCTTCATGGTCGCGCATGGCCAGCTGCCGGATGAAGTGCGTGGCGACCTCGATCGTGACTTCCCGCGCTACGCCAGCGCCGGCTTCTTTCCCTACGACCCGGCGGACTGCGGCCCGAGCGTCAATGCCCTGATCGAGAACATGACTTCGCCGGCGTTTGCCAGCGCGATCGGCCAGCGACTGGGCATCGACAATCTCGGCCAGTACCCGACCCTGGTGACCCTGTGCCGCCTGCTCAACAAGCGCCATGGCACCATCCATACCGACAGCAAGTCCAAGGTGGCCACCGCACTGATCTACCTGAATGAGCAGTGGCCGGACACCAGCGACGGCTGCCTGCGTTTCCTGCACAAGATCGACGACATCGACAGCATCGCGGCCCCGGAGCTGGCGCCGCTCTATGGCGAGTTCGCCGTGTTCAAGCGCTGCGAGAACTCCTTCCACGGCCATCTGCCCTACGAAGGCGAGCGGCGGGTGATCCAGGTCGCCTGGCTGATCAGTGAGGAAGAGAAACTGCGCAAGACGAAACGTGGAAACTTCTCGCGCACGTTCAAGAAGTTGTTCGGCCGCCTCGATACCCGACTGGGTGCAGGCCGCGATCGCAGCGCCTCGCACCGCGACTGAATCCGACCGTTCGCGCATCGGGTTCGCGATGATTGCGCCACCCTGGCGCAGGGCGGATCAGCGCAACGTGGCGATCACGTCGTCCAGTTGCCACTGTCCCGGCGCACGACCTGCCAGCCAATGCGCCGCGTGCAAGGCGCCGCGCGCGAAGATCGAGCGGTCGGTGGCGCGATGCGCGAGTTCCAGCCGCTCGCCCTGCCCGATCAGCATGGCGCTGTGTTCGCCCACGATGTCGCCGCCGCGCACCACGGCGAAGCCGATGCTGCCTTCGGTCCGTTCGCCGGTGCGGCCTTCCCGGCTGTAGACCGCTGCGGCTTCCAGCGTGGTGTTGCGTGCCGCCGCTGCCACCTGGCCAAGCGCCAGCGCGGTGCCGGACGGCGCGTCCTGCTTGCGGCCGTGATGGGCCTCGACGATTTCCAGGTCCCAGTCCGGCAGCGCCGCCGCCGCCTCGCGCAGCAGGCGCGCCAGCATTGCCACGCCCAGGCTGAAGTTGGCGGCGCGCAGGATCGCGATGCGCTGACCCGCATCGGCCAGACGCGCTTCCAGCGCGGCGTCCACACCGGTGGTGCCGCTGACCAGGGCCGTGCCATGCGCCAGGCAATGATCGAGCGCAAGCGCCAGTGCAGCCGGGCTGCTGAAGTCGATGACGACGTCGAGCGGCGGCGCTTGTGTCCAGTCGTGTGCGTACCGCAATGAACCCGTGGTGCAGGCTGACACCGGCTGGCCGTCGTGGGGCGAACCCGGCGCCACCACCGCATGCACCGGTTCGAAGCGGGCGTCATCGCCGAGCAGATCCAGCAGCGCGTGGCCCATGCGGCCGGAAGCGCCACTGAGGGCGAGGCGAAGGGGGCGGGTCATCGGCAGCGCTCTCCAGTGGTCGATCCGCACATGCTAGCGGGGACGATGGCTTTTACGCGGTGACCCGCGACCAGAATTTCTTCACGCCGTCGACCCAGCCCTTGGCGCGCGGGGTGTGCTTGCCGGCATCGCTGCCGTCGAACGTGGCCTCCAGCGACTCCAGCAATTCGCGTTGCTGCTTGGTCAGGCGAACCGGCGTCTCCACCACCACGCGACAGATCAGGTCGCCGTGGCGACTGCTGCGCACGGACTTGACCCCGCGGCCACGCAGGCGGAACTGGGTGCCGGTCTGTGTTTCCGGCGGAATGCTGACCGGCACTTCGCCTTCCAGCGTCGGCACCGGCAGTTCGGCGCCCAGCGCCGCCTGCGAGAAGCGGATCGGCAGTTCGCAATACAGGTCGTTGCCGTCGCGCTGGAAGATCGCGTGTTCGCGCACGTGCACTTCCACGTACAGGTCGCCGGCCGGCGCACCGGATGGGCCGGCCTCGCCCTGCCCGGTCAGACGGATGCGATCGCCGTTGTCGACGCCTTCGGGAATTTGCACGGACAGCGTGCGGGTTTCCTCGATGCGGCCTTCACCGTGGCATTTCCTGCACGGCTTCTCGATCGCCTGGCCGCTGCCGCCGCAATGCGGGCAGGCCTGCTGGATGGAGAAGATGCCGTTCTGCATGCGCACCTGGCCGTGGCCGTTGCAGGTCTTGCACTTGCTGACCTTGCCGTCCTCCGAACCGCTGCCTTTGCAGTGGTGGCAGTTGACCTGGGTCGGCACCTCGATCTGCCGGCTGACGCCGAACACGGCCTCCTCCAGATCCAGTTCCATGATGTAGCGCAGGTCAGCGCCACGCCGCGGCCGGCCGCGTCCGCCACCGTTGCGGCCGAAAATGTCGCCGAAAATGTCGCCGAAAATGTCGCCGACATCGCCGAAACCGGCGCCACTGCGGCCACCCATGCCGTTCTCGAAGGCGGCATGGCCATGCTGGTCATACATCGCGCGCTTCGAGGCATCGGACAATACCTCGTAGGCCTCCTTGGCCTCCTTGAACTTGTCCTGTGCGGTGGGATCGTCCGGGCAGCGGTCCGGATGGTATTTCATCGCCAGCCGGCGGAAGGACTTCTTCAGTTCGGCTTCGCCGACGCTGCGCTCGACGCCCAGCACCTCGTAGTAGTCACGCTTGCTCATTCACCCATCCACACTGCTTGTCGCTGCCCTGGCCAGAGAAGTCGACGGTTCCGTATTCCGCTCAACAGACAGCCCGTACCGGGGGTTCCCGGCACGGGCTGGTTCATCGGCCGTGCCGACAACGGTGGCCAATTACTTCTTGTCGTCCTTCACTTCGGTGAATTCGGCGTCGACGACGTCGTCGGGCTGGGCTGAGCCGCCCGGTGCGGACTGTGCGCCGGCATCGGCCGGGCCGCCACCCTGTCCCTGTGCTGCCGCGTAAAGCGCCTGCGCCACCTGCTCCAGCTTCTCCACCTTGGCCTCGATCGCCGCCTTGTCGTCGCCGTCCTTGACCTTCTCCAGATCGGACAACGCGCCCTCGATGCTGCTGAGCTGATCGGCCGGCACCTTGCCGCCATGCTCCTTCAGCGCGCTGCGGGTCGCGTGCACCAGCTGATCGGCCTTGTTGCGGGTGGCGACCAACTCGTGGAACTTCTTGTCCTCTTCCTTGTTCGCCTCGGCGTCGGCGACCATACGCTGGATCTCTTCCTCGGACAGGCCAGAGCCGGCCTTGATCTCGATCTTCTGTTCCTTGCCGGTCTTCTTGTCCTTGGCCGACACATGCAGGATGCCGTTCGCGTCGATGTCGAAGGTGACCTCGATCTGCGGCATGCCGCGCGGCGCGGGCTCGATGCCCTGCAGGTCGAACTTGCCCAGCGACTTGTTGGCGCTGGCGCGCTCACGCTCGCCCTGCAGCACGTGCACGGTCACCGCGGTCTGGTTGTCGTCGGCGGTGGAGAAGGTCTGCGCGGCCTTGGTCGGCACCGTGGTGTTCTTCTCGATCAGCTTGGTCATCACGCCACCCATCGTCTCGATGCCGAGCGACAGCGGGGTGACGTCGAGCAGCAGCACGTCCTTCACCGAGCCGCCCAGCACGCCGCCCTGGATCGCCGCGCCCACGGCGACGGCCTCGTCCGGGTTGACGTCCTTGCGCGGCTCCTTGCCGAAGAAGTCCTTCACCGCTTCCTGCACTTTCGGCATGCGGGTCTGGCCACCGACCAGGATCACATCGTTGATGTCGGACACGCGCAGGCCGGCATCGTTCAGCGCCGTACGGCACGGCTCGATGGTACGCTTGATCAGGTCTTCCACCAGCGCCTCGAGCTTGGCCCGGGTCAGCTTGATGTTCAGGTGCTTCGGGCCGGACGCGTCGGCCGTCACGTAGGGCAGGTTCACGTCGGTCTGGTGGTTCGAGGACAGCTCGATCTTGGCGCGCTCGGCGGCGTCCTTCAGGCGCTGCAGCGCGAGCGGGTCCTTGCGCAGGTCGATGCCCTGCTCCTTGTTGAACTCGTCGACGAGGTAGTCGATGACGCGCATGTCGAAGTCCTCACCACCGAGGAAGGTGTCGCCGTTGGTGGCCAGTACCTCGAACTGCTTCTCGCCGTCCACTTCGGCGATCTCGATGATCGACACGTCGAAGGTGCCGCCGCCGAGGTCATACACCGCGATCTTGCGGTCGCCGCCCTTCTTGTCCAGGCCATAGGCCAGCGCGGCCGCGGTCGGCTCGTTGATGATGCGCTTGACGTCGAGGCCGGCGATCTTGCCGGCGTCCTTGGTCGCCTGGCGCTGGCTGTCGTTGAAGTAGGCAGGCACGGTGATCACCGCTTCGGTGATCGTCTCGCCGAGATAGTCCTCGGCGGTCTTCTTCATCTTCATCAACACTTTCGCGGCGATCTCCTGCGGCGCCATCTTCTTGCCGTCGGAGGTCTGCACCCAGGCGTCGCCGTTGTCGTGGGCGATGATGCTGTAGGGCACGATGTGCAGGTCCTTCTGCACTTCCGCGTCGGTGAACTTGCGGCCGATCAGGCGCTTCACCGCGTAGAAGGTGTTCTTCGGATTGGTCACGCTCTGGCGCTTGGCCGAGGCGCCCACCAGTACTTCGCCGTCCTTGTTGAAGGCGACGATGGACGGTGTGGTGCGGTCACCTTCCGAGTTTTCGATGACCTTGGTCGTGCTGCCATCCATGACGGACACGCAGGAGTTGGTCGTGCCCAGGTCGATGCCGATGATCTTGCCCATGTGTAAGCTCTCCAAATTTTCTTGCGGCCCCCGCGGCCGCGATGATTTCCAGATGGGGACCTGCTCCGGCGATTCAATGCCGGCAAGGCCCCGGATGCGATTTCTTGCGTGCGGCCCGGCGCGCCATTCAGGCAGGCGCCAGACCGTGCGCCATTCAGTCCTTCGCCACCGCGACCAGCGCCGGGCGCAGCAGGCGATCGTTCAGCACATAACCCTTCTGCAGCACGCTGACCACGGTACCCGGCGCCTGGCCCGGCGCCTCGACGATGCTCACCGCGTGGTGACGTTCCGGATCGAGTGGCTGGCCCAGCGGGTCGACCTGTGCCATGCCATGATTCTCGGCCACCTTCAGCAGCGCCTTCAGGGTCAGGCCGAGGCCTTCGCGCATCGAGGCGAGGTCACCGCCCTCGATCGCCAGGCCGCTCTCCAGGCCGTCGTAGACCGGCAGCAGTTCGCCCAGCAGTTTCTCGTTGGCGAAACGGCGGGCCTGTTCCAGGTCGCGGTGCAGGCGGCGGCGCTGGTTCTCCAGTTCCGCGTGTTCGCGCAATACCGTCTCGCGCAACTCGGCATTGCTGGCTTCCAGCTCGGCCACGCGCGCCTGCAGGTCTGCCAGTTCGGTGGTCGTCGATTCGGCGGCCTGGCCCTGAATCGGCGCCTCGCCCGGCGACTGCGGATCGTTGTTCTGCATGCCTCACTCCAAACGATTGTCATGGCCGGCACGCATGCCGACCGTCCAGATTTGCGAGAAACCCCGCCTCCCGCTGCGGTTATAGGGTCGTGGCGGCGCGATTCAAGGCGTCGCTGAGCAATCCGGCGGTAGCCTGCACCACTGGAATCACCCGCTCGTAGGCCATCCGGGTCGGACCGATCACGCCGACCGCGCCAAGCACGCGTCCCTGCGCGCCGTAGCTGGCGGTGACCACGCTGCAGCCGTCGAGGGCGGTGAAGCCGGATTCCTCGCCGATGAACAGGCGCACGCCCGGCGCCCGGGCGCAGACTTCCATCAGCTGCAGCAATTCATTCTTCTGCTGGAACGCCTCGAACAGCTCGCGCAGGCGCTGCATGTCGGCCAGCTCGGAATAGCCCATCAGGTTGGTCTGGCCGCTGACCAGCACGTCCGGACCACTGGGGCCGCTTGCGGGCGGCGCGAACGAGGCGGTGGCCAGCTCCACCGTGCTGGCCAGCAACTGGTTCAACTCGCTGCCGGCCTTGCGCACTTCGGCCAGCAGGTGGGCGCGGATGTCGTCCACGCGCAGACCGGTGAAGTGGCTGTTCAGATAGTTCGCCGCCTGCTCCAGCTCGCGGCCGTCGAGCGGCCGCGCCAGTTGCACGATGCGGTTCTGCACCTGGTTGTCGCTGAACACCAGGATCACCAGCACCCGTGCATCCGGCAATGCCACGAAATCGATATGCCGCAGTGGAAAGTCGGCCTGACGCGGCACCGTGACCACCCCGGCGAAGCGGGTCATCGCTGACAGCAGGGTGGAGACATTGCCGAGCAGGTCGCGCGTGGTGGTCGGCCCCGGCGGCAGTTCGCGCTGCAGGCGGGCCATTTCCGCGCGCGGCAGCGGCTGCAGCTCGATCAGGCTGTCTACGAACAGGCGCAGGCCGCGCGGCGTCGGGACACGCCCGGCCGAGGTGTGCGGCGAGGCGACCAGGCCGGCATCCTCGAGATCGGCCATGATGTTGCGGATCGTCGCCGGGCTCACGTCCAGGCCGGACGAACGCGACAGCGTGCGCGAGCCAACCGGTTCGCCGTCGACCAGATACTGGGCGATCAGCGTGCGCAGCAGGCGGCGCGCGCGTGAGTCGAGGTCGTGGCCATGCGGGTTGATCATGCTGTCGTAGCAATCCTTGAGACCCGACAGAAATAAGGTCTGCGCGCGCAGCTTGCAAGTGGAATGATGTTTTGCGCCACCGGGCTGCCGCTACAATCCCACCACCCCATCATCAGCCTGCCCATGCTCACTTCGCTCTACGTCCGTCATTTTGCCGTCGTCGAAGCCGCCGAGGTCGCGTTCGGCCCGGGCCTGACCGTGGTCAGTGGCGAAACCGGCGCCGGCAAGTCGCTGCTGGTCGACGCGCTGATGCTGCTGGCCGGCGCCCGCGCCGACAGCGGCATGGTGCGTGCCGGCAGCGATCGCGCGGAACTGGCTGCCGAGTTCGACCTGGCCGACCTGCCCGAAGCCCGCGACTGGCTGCAACGCGAGGAACTGGACGAGGACGGCGGCTGCCAGTTGCGCAGGGTGATCCGCGTCGAGGGCAGCTCCAAGGCCTGGATCAATGGCCGCCCCGCGAACGCCCGCCAGCTTGGCGAACTGGCCGCGCTGCTGGTCGAGATCCACGGCCAGCACGAACATCAGGCCCTGCTGTCGAGGTCGCACCAGCTGGCCCTGCTGGATGCCTACGCCGGCCATGACGACTTGCTGGCGCAGGTGCGTGACAGTGCCGTGCAATGGCGCGAACTGGGCGCGCGCATGCGCAAGCTCAGCGGTGGCGATGATCGCGATCAGCGCATCGAACTGCTGCGGCATGAAATCGACGAACTGGAAAAATGGGCGCTGCCGCCCGCCGAACTGGACGAACTCGAGGCGAACCACAAGCGCCTCGCCAACGCCGGCCGTTTGGCCGAAGGCACGGCCGGCGTGGTCGAACTGCTCGATGGCGACAGCGAATTCGCCCTGCGCCGCGCACTCGGCCGGGCGCACGCCGAACTCGGCAAGCTGGCCGCGCTCGACGACAAGCTGACCCCGCTGCTGGAACTGCTGGACAACGCCGGCATCGAACTTGGCGAAGCTGCTGATGGCCTGGCGCGCTATGCGCAGGACGTCGACCTCGACCCGGAGCGCTACACCGAGGTCAACAATCACCTGGCCCGCCTCCACGACCTGTCGCGCCGGCATCGGCTGCCGGTGGCCGAACTGCACGACCGGCTGGCCGCCTTGCACGCCGAGCTGGTCGAACTCGAAGGTGCCGGCGACGCGCTGGAACAACTGGCGGAACAACGCCAGCGCCTGCAGGACGATTACGCCAGCACGGCGGCCAGGCTCAGCGGCGCGCGCGCGACGGCTGCCACCAGGCTGGGCGACGAGGTCAGCGTGCTGATGGCCGAACTGGGAATGGCCGGCGGCCTCTTGCGCGTCGAACTGGAGCCGGTTGCCGGCAGCGAACCGGATCCGCAAGGGCTCGAGCGCTGCGAACTGCTGGTAAGCGCCAATCCCGGCCAGCCGCCGCGACCGCTGCGCAAGGTTGCCTCCGGCGGCGAACTGGCCCGCATCAGCCTGGCGATCGAAGTCGCCACCCTGGGCAAGGACACGGTCGGCAGCATGATCTTCGACGAGGTCGACACCGGCATCGGCGGCGCCGTCGCCGAAGTGGTCGGACAGAAACTGCGCGCGCTGGGCGCACAGCGCCAGGTGCTGTGCGTCACCCACCTGCCACAGGTGGCCGCCCAGGGCCACGCGCATCTGCGGGTCAGCAAGCACAGCGACGGCGATTCCACCCGCACGCAGATCGAAAGACTCGACGCCGCCGGTCGCCGCGACGAACTGGCGCGCATGCTGGGTGGCGTCGAGATCACCCGCGAGACGCGGGCCCACGCGAAGCAGATGCTGGAGCGGGCACAGACCGCCTGATGCAAGGTCACCCGGCCGGCGACAGCATGCCGCGCTCGCTCGCCATCCGGTACAGGTCCAGTTCCGAACCGGCACCCAGCTTGCCCATCAGGCTGGCGCGATGGATGTAGACCGTCTTCTGCCCGATGCCCAGCTCCGCCGCCACCTGCTTCGGCGCACGCCCCCCGGCCAGCAACAGGAATACCTCGCGTTCACGCGTGGTGAGTCGGTCGAGAGGGTCCAGTGCCGCATTCGGCCGGTCAACCCGGCGCTGGCGCAGATCCGAACTGAGGAAGCACTCGCCCTGCATCACCGCGCGCAGGCCCGCCACCAGTTCCTCCGGCGCCACACCCTTGGTGACGTAACCGCTGGCGCCGCGGCGCAGCGCCTCGGACACGTACGGCTCGCCATCGTGCATGCTCAACACCACGATGTGAGTTTGCGCGTGGACGCTGAGCAGGTGCTCGATCAGCGGCAATCCGCTGCCATCGGGCAGGGACAGATCCAGCGCGACCAGGTCGGGGCGCCAATGGCTGACCGCCTCGACCGCATCGTCGGCGCTGCGGCACTCGGCTACCACGTCGAGATCCGATTCCATCTCGATCAGCCGCTTGAAGCCCTCGCGAACGATGGCGTGATCATCGACCAGAACAATGCTGTACATCCCGCTACTTTACACAGGGACCTCACCGTTATGCACATCCGGCTTGCCGGCGACAAGGCCGACCACCATGCTGCAGTGCGCATGTAACATCCGCGCATGCGCCAGAAGCCCCTACGCCTGCCCGATTCCGGCCCCGTGCTCGCTGCCAGTTACCTGCTGTTGTGGCTGCTGCTGTGGCTGACCGTGCAGCCCTACTGGATGCTGCCGTATGGGCTGCGCTTCGGCGCCCTGCTGCTCACCCCGGTTCGCTACTGGGGCTGGCTGCTGGGGGCCGAACTGGTCGCCACCGCCGGCATCAGCCTGGCCCATGGCCAGCCACTGGGCTGGTTCGGTTTCGCCGTCGACGAGTTGCCCGAACCGCTGGTGATGGCCGCCGGCCTGTGGCTGCTGCGGCGCTTCAACCTGCACGCGAGCCTGCACAGCCCGCAGGAGGTGACCCGCCTGCTGCTTTCGGTCGTGCTGGTGGTGACTGCCACCACCGCCGTCGATGCCGCATTGCTGGCGCTGGTCAGCACGCCGAGCTCGCCCGAACTGATGATCCGCGTGCTCGGCGAGGAACTGCTCAGCCATTACCTGGGCATCCTGCTGATCGTTCCATTGATGATCATGCTGTTGCGTACCCGGATCGAGCAACGCGCCCTGGCCAGCCTGTTCATGGATGGGCTGCTGGTGATGCTGCCTTCCATGACGATCCTGCTGGTGCTGTCCGAGCAGGCCGCGCCGCAACCGCAATTTGCCCGCGTGCTGTCGCTGGCGCCGGTGCTGTTCTTCGCATTCCGCCACGGCTGGCGCGGCGCCAGCCTGGCCATGCTCATCACCAGTCTCGGCATGACCCTGGTCGACCAGCACCTGGGTCATGCCCCGTCGAACGCCGCGGCCTACCTGTTCCTGGCGGTGGCCGGCACGGGCGCGCTGATGCTGGGGTCGGCCACCGATGCGTTGCGTCGAAGCAGCGAACGAGTGGCCGAGCAGAACGTCTACCTGGGCGCAGTCAACCGTCGACTGGACCAACTGGCCCATCAACTGCGCGACGCCGCCCGCGGCAACCTGCAGGCGGACGAAAACCAGCGCCGCCACCTGGCTGCCGAGCTGCACGACGAGCTGGGCCAGAACATCACCGCGATCCAGACCCACGTGAAACTGGCCCAGACGCGCCTGCATCAGGCCGGCATGGAAGACATCAGCACCTCGATCAATACCATCCTGGCGCATATGCGGCGCGCCCTGCACCGCCTGCTGGACGACCTGCGCCCCGCCGTGCTGGATGAGTTCGGATTGCTGCGCGCCCTCGATGAAGGCCCCATCCGCGACCTGCTGAATACCGCCGGGATGACCTACCACACCGAACTGCACGGCGATCCCCGCCTGCTGGACGACGACACCCGCACCGCGATCTACCGGCTGGTGCAGGAAAGTGCGACCAACGCCGTCAAGCACGCCAAGGCCAGCGAGTTCAGGTTGCGCCTGCGTATCGGCGAGCGCCAGGGCATCGCGGTGGCCCTGCTCGACCTGCGCGATGACGGCACTGGCCTGCCCAGCCGCCTGCCCCGCGGTGGCCGCGGCCTGCAGGGCATGCGCGACCGGGTCACCTCGCTGGGCGGACAGTTCCGATTGCGTCCCGCTCCGGCAGGTGTACACCTGCGAATTTTGCTGCGGGGCAACAACCATCCGCCCGAAAGCGGCCGGCAGAACTAGGAATTTTTCCGATACCGGAAACGTGAAGCCCTCGTTAGGATCTGTCCATCGATGTGGGGGAGCCACCATCGCAAGATGGTGGATCAGGGTCACCGTGGGGACGGGGGCTCTGAAACAACGGCAGGATGCCGTTTCGCCACTACCTGGCGAGAGTCAAAGGCAACAGCGAGCCATTCGCGTTGCCGGTCGACAGGTAGGGGAGCAGCCGCGGGCGGACAGGAGTCCTTCTCGCGGCTTTTTTATGCCCGCCTTTCGCAGCCGGCATGCCTGACAGCACTCGGACGATCGCGATTCTTCAGCCTTTCAGCCTTTGCGAGGAGCGCGCTGCTTCGGCCGCACGTACAGCACCAGACTGTGATCCTCGATCACATAGCCGTGCCTCGCCGCGATCTCGTGCTGCAGGCGCTCGATCTCCTCACTGACGAACTCAATCACTTTCCCGCTGTCCACATCGATCATGTGGTCGTGATGTTTGCCGCGGTCGAGTTCGTAGACAGCCTGGCCACCTTCGAAATTGTGCTTGACGATGATGCCCGCCGCCTCGAACTGGGTCAGCACGCGGTACACCGTGGCCAGGCCGATGTCTTCCTGGTGGGCAAGCAGTTTCTTGTAGACGTCTTCAGCGGTGAGGTGCTGGACGCCCTCCTCGTCGAAGATTTGCAGGATGCGCATGCGCGGATGGGTCACCTTGAGGCCAACCCTGCGCAGCTCTTTGGTTTCCTGTTCCATGACCCACCCCAGCACACGGCGTTTCCAAGCCGGTAGTGTATCATCCGACACCTTCATGATCCGGACGCAACACGCATGCAAAAGCTGATCACCCTGCTGGTTTTCGCCATGCTGGCGCTTTCCATTGCCGGCTGCCATATCGTCTACAAACCCGACGTGCAGCAAGGCAACCTGCTCGACAAGAAAACGGTGGATCAGCTCAAGCCCGGCATGACCAAGCGCCAGGTGCTGGTGCTGATGGGCACACCATCGGTGAGCACGCCGTTCGACCAGAGCCGTTGGGACTACGTATCGACCCTGTCGCACCGTGGCAGCGCCATGAAAGTGCGCACGTTCACCCTGACCTTCAACAATGACACGCTGGTGCGCACCGAGGGCGATTTCTTTGCGCAGGATGCCCAGCAACTGGTCAAGGACAGCAAGAAGTACAACGCCGGCTATCCGGTCGATGAGACCCAGGGCGACAAGAGCACGTCCCCGGACGACAAGAAGAATGACGGCGGCTTCGGCCAGGGCGGCAATCCGGACAGCAACGACGGGCATTGACCGGGGCGGCTCGCTCCGCCCGTCGATCGTCAGCGTGCACGCCGACGACGCGCTTCCATCGGATCAAGCAGCAGCGGCCGGTAGATCTCGATCCGGTCGCCTTCCCGCACGAGTCGATCCGGCGCCACCTTTCGAGCGAAGATGCCGAGACGAGCCGGATTGATCGCACCGTCCGGAAGCACGGCGGCAATCCCCGAGGCGTCGATGACCTGCATCACCGTGCTGCCATCGGCGAGCTCGACCCGGCGCCGGATCGGCTGTTCCGTCCCTGCATAAACCACTTCCGCGCGGATCGTGCGCTCAGCCATAGACGCGCTCGGCCTCGCGGCAGAAGTCGTCCACCATGCGCCCGGCCAAGCCCTGGAAACCCAGCTTCAGCGCAGCTCCACCGAGCCGGCCGGCGTAATCGAAATCCAGCGCAAACGCGACCTTGCAACCAGCATCACCAAGAGCGATGAAGTCCCATACGCCATCGAGGCTGCGGAACGGGCCGTCAACCAGGTCCATCCGCAGGCGCCGCGGCGGATCGATGGTGTTGCGCGTGGTGAAGCTCTGGTGGAATCCGGCAAACTTGAGATCCAGCCGCGCCACCAGCACATCCTCCTTGCGCTCGACGACCTCGGCGGCGGCGCACCAGGAGAAGCGCTTTGGGTATGCTTCAACGTCATTGACCAGGTCGAACATCTGCGCTGGCGAATACTTCACCAACGCGCTGCGACGAATTTCGATCACGGCAACCCTCGATGGTTTTTGCATTCATCCCTGAATGCGAGGATCAAGAAGCAGCCATTCCATGGCTGCACTTTTTCAATGAGTCCGTTCCCGACGGGACAGGACAGACCACAGGGCGACGCGCCCGAGTTTAACGGACATGGCCAAGGCAAAGGACAAGGACAACAAGGGCGGCGGCACCATTGCGCTCAACAAGCGTGCGCGCTTCGAGTATCACATCGACCAGCGCTTCGAGGCCGGCGTCGCGCTGCAGGGCTGGGAGCTGAAAGCATTGCGCGCGGGCCGGATCAACTTCGGCGACAGTTATGCCGTCGTCCTGAAGAACGAGATCTTCCTGGTGGGCGCATCGATTCCGCCATTGATCAGCGCCTCCACCCACGTCATCGCCGAGGACCGGCGCACCCGCAAGCTGCTCCTGCACCGCAAGGAGATCGACCAGCTGGTCGGCGCCGTCGAGCGCAAGGGCTACACCCTGGTGCCCACCGCGATGTACTGGAAAGGCAACAAGGTGAAAGTCGAGATCGGCCTTGCCCGCGGCAAGCAGGAGCACGACAAGCGCGACACCGAAAAACAGCGTGACTGGCAGATCGAGAAGCAGCGCGCCATGCGTTCGCACAATCGCGCCACCTGAATCCGCCGCGGTCGAACATCGGGTAGGTAGCCGGAATACTCCGGCCCCCTCCCACACCACCGTACGTGCGGTTCCGCATACGGCGGTTCCCGTCTGCCATGTAGTTCATGCGAACTTCGAGGCCTTGAGCTTGTTTCGTTCGTCGTGTCGCCTGTCGTCCTATGGACACCCCAATCACCTTCCGGACTTCCGGCCCGTCCAGCTCTGACCAAGGCTCCCGGCTTGCACCGGAACTTCTGCCCAAGACGCGCAGAGAGCACGCGTGACTTGCCACTCGTGACAGGTTCGGCCCTTCGGTCATACCGCACCTACTATGGCCTCTGCTGACTTCTCGCTCCGCCCTGCGGCGTCGCCCTTTGTGCGCTGCGCGCATCCTTCGCTACGCTCAGGACCAGCCTACGGCTGTCCTGCGCCCTTCGGGCTGGTCAGGCACGAGGCGAGATCTCCCCGGGTATGACGCACCTGCCTTCCCGCTTACGACCGAAGGAAGTCCCCTTGCGGGATGCCTGTCGGATATACGCCGTGTCGTTCCGTGCAAGTACTGGGCTTTGGCCTTCATGGCTGCCTCACCCCGACACGTCGCCTCGTATCCGCTTCTTGTTATTCGCCGCATCCCTGCGGCTCACCCCTTCGGGGCCAGCCTGCGGCTGTTCAAGACCGCTCCCGGCGGTCTTGTCATCAGGCCAGCGTTTTGCCTCGGGCTTCCTTCAGACGACCAGTCACCCGATCGCCCCTGCCTCTGGCTAATCCTTCCCCTTGCCGGGTGGATAGAGGACTTTCACCTCCAAGCAGGTGCGCCCTGCCGGGCGCACCACGAAAAGAGGCCGCATCGATGCGGCCTCTTCACTCTTGCAGGCGACTGCTCAGGCGACAACGAGGTTGTCGACAACCTTCTGTACGCCGGGCGCGCTCCATGCCGCCCATTCAACCGTGTTGCGCTCGGCCAGCGAATCGACCTCGCCCGTCAGGGTCACCGTACCCTTATCCACGCCAACCGTGATGGCGGCGGCATCGAGGTGCGCGCGACGATAGAGCGCCGCCTCGATCTTGGTCTTGACGCCGCGCGGCTCGATATGCGGGCGAATGCTGATCTTGTTGACCACGCCCTTGACACCGTACAGGTGGCGGACACTGGCTTCCGCAGCGTTTCGGATGAACGCCCACTCGACGTCGCCGGAAAGCGTGACCCAACCATCTTCGACCACGAGCTTGACCGTATCCTTCGGAATCGAAACGTTCCAGCCGATGGCATCCGTGGCCGCCTTGGCGATCTCCGTGTCATCGCGTTGATGCGGCCCGGGCAAAACCACGTCAATGTCCATCGCAACGCTCTTGATGCCTGCGACGCGCTGCGCTGCGCGTTCGGCCGCCCACTTCTGCGTGTAGCTCTCGACGTGGCCGGACAAGGTGGCCACCCCTTGCGATACCTCGACGCCGATGCGGCTGGCGTCCACCGACGGCTCCCAATCGAGCTCGTTCAGGATGTCTTCTTGAAGTTGACGATCAGTTTTCATGGGCTTTTCCTCGGATATTTTCCACACACGTTGCGCGAAAGCACGCATGACACGTCGATGCGAAGCGGAAAGTCGCCATCGATGCCTGGCCACTGTAGAAACGAGCCGTCTCCGCGTGTTGATACAGATCAACCTTGCAACACATTCCGGCGAGCGGCCCGCGAGCCGGGTTGATTCAGATCAATTCGCCGCCGACGGAGCTGCGCCATCGTCTGCCTGCGGTCGCGGCGATGGGCCGGGCCAAACGGGGTCGTTTCAGGGCTGGTCCGAGTGCGGCGTGACCGGAGACTTCATGCGCGCTTCCCGCGCCGAACTGGACCGGCATTTCGAACGGATGAACCCGCAGTCGTTTGTTGACCGGCGTCAAGGTGCTTTCCGGCCGGGGCTTAGCCTTCCAGCATGTCGTTGCCCAGAAGAAAAACGGGATCGACAGACGAGGCTTTCGGGCGCCGGTGCTGCCAACTGCTTCCGGCAACAGCGGTCGTCATGGTCAACTGGAGAATGCCAACATGTCGAAAATCTGGTTACTGGTCGCCGATGCCGCCAAGGCACGCCTGTTCGAGATGCCCAGGAAAGGCGGAAGCCTGACGGAGATCGCGTGCTACACCAACCCCAATGGCCGCTCCCCGGGGCAGCATCCCGAGCATGGCCGGCAGGGGCGTACCCAGGAAAGCGCCAACTCGGCACGCCATGCCATCGAACCGCATACCCCGCTGCGGGAAAAACATGCGCTGCAATTCGCCGATCTGTTGCGCGACGCCATTCGGCAGGGGCGTTTGGACAACCAGTACGACCAACTCGTGCTGATGGCACCGCCGCGATTCCTCGGCGTGCTGCGCGACCGCCTCGATGATCAGACGCTGAAGTGCGTCACGGCCGAGGTCGGCAGCGACCTGCTTGCGCTCTCCCCCAACGAACTTCGCGCGTATCTGCCGACCTGAGGCTGGCGAATGAGCGCGACCAACGCCAGCATCGGCGCGATCTTCGATGAAATCGCCGACTGGCTGGAACTCGACCAGGCCAATCCGTTCCGCATTCGGGCCTATCGGAATGCGGCACGCACGGTCGGCTCGTGGCCAAAGCCGCTGGCCGACGCCGCCGGCGGGGAAGCCGCGTATGCCGAACTTCCCGGCATTGGCGAGGATCTCGCGGAAAAAATCGGCGAGATCGTGCATACCGGCTCCTGCGCCCAGCTCAAGGCCTTGCGTCAGGCTCACCCGCGGGGACTGCGCGAATTGCTGCACATCCCCGGCATCGGCCCGAAGCGGGCGAGCCGGCTGTTCCACGAGGCGGGCGTCACCACGCCACGCCGGCTGGTGGGCGCGGCGCGCGCCGGCCGCCTGAGCGCGATGAAGGGCTTCGGGCCGCGCATGGAAACCGGCCTGCTGCAAGCGGCGTCGGCCTACCTGGCCAGCGGGCATCGTTGGAAACTTTCGTTCGCCGCCCAGCAAGCCGAAGCGATATCGCGGTATCTGCACGCATCGAAGGACATCGCCTCGCTGGATGTCGCCGGCAGCTACCGCCGCCAGCAGGACACGGTTGGCGATCTGGACGTACTGGTTTCCGCCGACCAGAGCACGGCGGTCAGTCGCCGTTTCCTGGCTTACCCGGAGGTGGCGCGCGTGCTGTCGCAAGGGCCGACCCGCTCGAGCGTCGTGCTGAAAAGCGGGCTCCAGATCGATTTGCGCGTGGTCAAGCCGGAATCCTTCGGCGCGGCGATGGTGTATTTCACCGGCTCCAAGGCGCACAACGTGGCGTTACGGCGCATCGCCAAGGCGGATGGCCTGAAGATCAACGAGTACGGCGTTTACCGTGGTGCGCGCCGCATCGCGGGGAACACCGAGCAGTCGGTCTATGCAACGCTCGGATTGCCGCTGATTCCCCCGGAGCTGCGCGAGAACCGCGGCGAGATCGAATCCGCCCGGCAACACCGGCTCCCGGCGTTGATCGAGCGCACCGACCTGCGCGGCGACCTGCATGTACACACCGATGCCTCCGACGGACACGCCAGCTTTGCCGACATGGTGGACGCAGCCCGCAAGGCCGGCCTCTCCTATGTCGCCATCACGGATCATTCCCGGGGGCTCGGCATCGCCCATGGACTCGACGCGGACCGGCTGGCACGGCAGATCGACCTGATCGATCGCTTCAATGAAACATCCAGGGATATCGTCGTGCTGAAAGGCATCGAGATCGAGATCCTGGAAGACGGGTCGCTCGATCTCCCTGCGTGCGTGCTTCGCCGGCTTGACCTGGTCGTCGGCGCCGTCCACAGCCACTTCAAGCTGTCGCGCACTCGCCAGACCGAACGGATCATGCGCGCGATGGACCAGCCATGCTTCAGCATCCTGGCGCATCCCACCGGGCGCCTGATCGGTGAACGCGAGGCGTACGAGGTCGACCTGGAGCGACTCATCGGCCACGCCCGCGAGCGCGGGTGCTTCCTGGAATTGAACGCGCACCCCGACCGCCTCGACCTGAATGACATCGGCTGTCGCATGGCCCGGGACGGAGGCGTGCAGGTGGCGATTTCCAGCGATTCACACGACGAGAACAGCTATGCAGCCCTGCGCTTCGGCGTTGGCCAGGCACGGCGCGGATGGCTGGAATGCAAGGATGTGATCAACACGCTGCCCTTGAAGAAACTCCGTACGCGGCTCAAGGCGACCATGGCCGGCGCGAGTTGACGGCCTGCATCGTTGCGCGGCCTTGTTCCGGTTGCGGCCTTGTTCCGGTTCAAGTCCTGCTCCAGCCATGCCGGCATATCGCATTACGGCTTGAGCACCGCGGCACCGCTGAAGCTTCCCGCGCGCAGATCATCCAGGGCCCGGTTGGCCTGTTCGAGCGGATAGACATGTGTGACGGTTCTTAGGTCTTTGCATTCCCTGGCCGCTAAGAAATCATGCGCATCGGCGCGCGTCAGATTGGCAACGGAAACCACCTCGCGCTCCTCCCACAGCCAGCGATACGGGAATGACGGGATATCGGACATGTGGATGCCGCCGCACACGACCCTTCCGCCCTTCTTCACGGCACGCAACGCCTGCGGAACCAGGTCGCCTACCGGCGCGAACAGGATCGCCGCATCCAGCGGCTCGGGTGGCGGCTCCCCGGATGAACCGGCCCACACGGCACCGAGCGAACGCGCAAAAGTCTGGGCGGCGATATCGCCGGCCCGTGTAAAGGCGTAGACCCCGCGCTGCTGCCGGCAGGCGATCTGGGTGATGATGTGTGCCGCCGCACCGAAACCGTAGAGGCCGATGCGCTTCGCCTGCCCCGCCTTCACCAGGCAGCGCCAGCCGATCAGGCCCGCGCACAGCAGCGGAGCGATGGCGACGGGATCGGCGTCATGGTGCAGCGGCACGCAGTAATCCGCGCGTGCGACGATATGGCTTGCGTAACCGCCCGGCCGCGTATAGCCGGTGAACTCCGGCATGTCGCACAGGTTTTCGCGGCCATTACGGCAGTATTCGCAACGGTGGCAGGTGCCGCCCAACCAGGGAACGCCTACCCGCTGGCCCGGCTTGAGTCCGGAAACGCCGGAGCCAAGCGCCTCGACCAGACCGACACATTCGTGTCCCGGAATCAGCGGCGTCGCGACATTCGGTAGCTCGCCGTCGACAATGTGAAGGTCCGTGCGGCATACGCCGCAGGCCTCCACTCGCAGCCGAACCTCATGGTCGCCCGGCAGCGGATCGGGCAGTGTCCGGAGTGCCAGTGGTTCGCCGACCTTGCCAAGCACCATGGCGCGCATGATTCCGTCCTCGCTGTGGATAGGCGCATCATCATCGCGCATACCGGTACCCGACCGGGTTGATCCGGCTCAGCGAGCCCGATTCCGGCCACCATCGCGGGCCGCCGCATTCGCCCTCGCCGCGCTGGCTGCTACTGCAAGCCGACCGGCGCAGGCGTATGCTCCGCCCGAGTGCTCACTCGACAGGGTACCACCGCGAATCGAGAGTCCAGATGGCCGTCTCGCCCAGTCCTGCGTCATCCACGATAGCGCCGGCGCACTTGCTGGTGGTCGATGACGATATCGAGATCGTTCAGATTCTGAGGCGCTACTTCGGCAGCCAAGGCTTTCGCGTCAGCACTGCCGGCGACGGCGTTCACATGCGCCACGTCATAGACAGCGAAACGGTAGATATCGTGATGCTGGACATCGGCCTGCCCGGCGAAGACGGTTTCAGCCTGACCCGGAATCTGCGCAAGCATTGGCATGGCCCGGTGATCATCGTGAGCGGGCGTGGCGAATCCGTGGATCGCGTGGTGGGCCTGGAGCTCGGCGCGGACGACTATGTCACCAAGCCGTTCGATCTGCGCGAACTGCTGGCTCGCGTGCGCAGTGTCCTGCGCCGGGCATCCCCTGCCCCAAGCGACGACACCGGGCGCTGGTCGTTCGATGGCTGTGTGCTGGATCCGCAGTCGTACACCCTGTGCGGACCGCAAGACGAGCCCATCCGGCTGACCAGCGGCGAATTCGCCCTGCTCCGGGCTTTCGTCGAGCACGCCAATCAGGTGCTTACGCGCGACCAGTTGATGACGCATATCCATGGCCACGATGCAGGGCCGTTCGATCGTTCGATCGACGTGCAGATCGGGCGCCTTCGCCGCAAGATCGAGCCCGATCCCGCCCATCCGCAACGGATCAAATCGATTCGTGGCACCGGCTATCTGTTCTCGTCCACGGTTCGCCGGATATAGGGGGAGACATGTTCAGCAAGCAGGCCCCCGATGCCAACCTGTTTCGTTCGTTGTTCGATGCAGCACCGGATGCGATGATCGTGGTCGATCGGCAAGGCGTCATCGTGCTGACCAATGCGCATGCAGAGCGCCTGTTCGGCTATGAAGAAGGGGCGCTTGTCGGTTTGCAGGTGGAAGCGCTGCTGCCGCTGGCCCTGCGCCAGGCGCATGTCGCACACCGTGCCCATTACGCCGCCCGTCCGCGTGAGCGCGCCATGGGCGCTGGCTACGAATTGACCGGGATACGTGCCGATGGCCGATCGTTTCCCGTGGAAATCGGCCTGGGCCCGGTCGCCGCTTCGCGGGAAATGCTGTACGCGGCATCGATCCGCGATATCTCCGAAACGCAGCGTGCACGCCAGGCCCAGGAACGCACTCGCTTCGACGTTGCCTTGGCCCAGATGGGCCGACGCCTGCTCGAGGCCACGTACCACGAAAAGGCCATCGACGAAATTCCCGGGCTGGTGGCAACTACCCTGGACATTCCTGCCGCAGCGATCATCATCGACCATCCATACCATGCGGGCTTGCGCGCCATCGCATCGAAGGGTTTGCCGCAAGCGGCACTGGAAAGCCTGTCGGGCAACCCCGCCTTGCTGGACGTGATGTGCAGCTGGATGCTGGAGGTCGATGAGCAGCCACCCATGCGAGGCAGCGTCATCGATATCCTTCGCGGCATATGCCCGTCCCTGAGTCGGGATTACCAGGACGCCGCCATCGCGTCGTTGCCCGACCGGCAGGGGCCCATGGGGGTATTGCTGGTACTTGCGCATCAGAAGGACTGTTTTGACCGGGACCGACTGAATTTCCTGCAATCGGTGGCCAACATCCTGGCCGCGTCCATCCAGCGCGGACGCAGCGAAGAACAACTGGCACATTCGCAGCGACTGGACGCGCTCGGTCAACTCACCGGCGGCATTGCGCACGATTTCAACAACCTGCTGACGGTGATTTCCGGCAACCTGCAGTTGCTGGAAACCGACGTACCGGATGATCCGGCAACCCGGAAAACCCTCGCAAGCGCGTCGCGTGCGGTTGAGCGCGGCGCGACGCTTACCCGCAAGCTGCTCGCTTTCTCATGCCGCCAGCATCTGTTGCCGCGTGCCGTGCGCACCGTGCAATTGCTGGCCGATCTGAACGAGATGCTGAGGCGCACTCTGGACGAACGCATCACCGTGACCGCCGAGTGCAACAACGAAGTGCCCGCGGTATATGCCGACGTGGGGGAACTGGAAGCGGCCCTGATCAACCTGGCGCTCAATGCGCGGGACGCGATGCCGCACGGCGGCCGTCTTGCGATCGCCGCGCGCTCTTATAGCGTTGCCGGCATCGAAGAAGATCCGAGGCTGGCACCTGGCTCGTATGTGGTCTTTTCCGTATCGGACAACGGCGAAGGCATCCCGTCGGAAATCCTTGAACACGTGCTGGAGCCTTTTTTCACCACCAAGGAAGCCGGCAAAGGCAGCGGTCTCGGCCTCAGCATGGTTTATGGCTTCGTGAAACAGTCCGGCGGCCATTTTCATATCGAGAGCCAGGTGGGCTGCGGCACGCGCGTCGAGCTTTTTTTGCCGGCCGCCGCTTCAGCGACTGCCGAGGAAGCGACGGCAGCGCCATCGCCCCGTGGCCACGAAACCGTTCTGGTCGTGGAAGACGAACCGGAAGTAAGACGTGTCGGCGTCGCCTTTCTGCGCACGCTGGGCTATGTACCTTGCGAAGCAGGTGATGCCGACACGGCGCTGGAGCTTCTGTCGAAGCACCCGGGCATCGACCTGCTCTTTACGGATATCGTGCTTGGCGGCAAGATGACGGGGTTTGAACTGGCCGCGAAAGCACACGAGCAGCACCCCAGGCTTCCCGTGCTATTCACCTCCGGCTACGAGTACGCATCGGTGGATATCGACACCAGCGCTTTCGGTGCCTTCGAATTGCTGCGCAAACCTTATCGCCGCGGGCAACTCGGCGCAGCCATCCGCCGGGTACTCGATCGTGACGACGGCCAGTGATGCCGCTCAGTTCAACGCAGCGTTTATCCTTGCCATCGAGCGCAGTCCATTGACATCCAGCACGCGTACTTCGCGGCGCTGCACGTCGATGTAGCTCATGCCATGCAGATGCGACAGCGCACGGCTCACGGTTTCGTGCTTGAGGGCAAGGAAGCTGGCCATGTCGAGGCGGCTCATGCGCAATATGAAATGTTTCGCGCTGTAGCCCAGACGCGCATAGCGTGCGGCAACGTCGAGCAGGAAGGCGGCCACGCGACGCTCCGCAGCCAGCGAGCCAAGCATCAGCATCCACGAACGATCGCAGCGGATTTCCGCGGCCAGTGCCGCGGTCAGGCGCGATTGGAGTTCCGGCACATGCCTGCAGGCGCGTAGTACCGCCGGGTATGGCAGTTCCAGGGTTTCGCTGGACTCCAGGGCGATCACGTCGCTCGCATAGGTTTTCAGGCCAATGGACTCCATACCGACCAGGTCGCCACGCATGCGAAAACCGGTGACCTGTTCGCGGCCATCGTCGGCCAGTTCGCACGTCTTGTAGGAACCCGCATGCACCAGGTGGATCGCATGGAACGGCTGTCCGGCACGATAGACGCTCTGTCCGGCGGCGTGCTTGCAGCGTCGCACCGGGGCATGTTCGCGAATCGCTTCGATATCAATGCCCAGGTCGTTGCCCGTGGTCGCCAGGATCATGCGCGCGTAGTGGTTGCCTGTCTGGGTGGTACGAATGTCGGTTGCCAACGCTGTCATGACACGTATCCTCGAGATGCAGTTCCGGTTTGCCGTAGCGACGACTCTAGACCCGGTCGGTAACTGCAATAGTTCGACTCGGCAACGGTTTGTAACGGTTTGTAACGGCGTCCGCCCCGACGGACGCGACCCGTCCGCCCGTTTTCTCGCCAGGCTCAGTGCGCCAGCAATACCGACAATTGGGCGTGCTTGAGCACGTGGCGCGTCGTGCCGCCCAGCATGAGTTCACTCACTCGCGAGTGACCCCATGCCCCCATCACCAGGAGATCTGCCTTCATGGCATGGGCCTGATCGAGCAGCGCTTCGCCGATGTTGGTTTGCGCCGGAAACTGCTGCACCGTTTGCAGAGCGACGCCTTGCCGCGCGAGCCAGTCGCGCACCGGCAAAGGTGGCGGCGCGATGCCCGGCAGTTCGTCGCTGGCACCGTCCACAAGGCACACCGTCCCGGCCTCGCGCAAGAAGGGCACGGCGGCGCGCAGCGCGCGCATGGATTCCTGCGTGCTGTTCCACGCCACCAGCACCCTCTCCGGCCGGAAGGTTCCATCCCGGGCCGATGGAACCAGCAGCATGGGGGATGCTGCTGCAAGCAATACGCGTGTCACATGGTCCATGCCGGTGGAGTAGCCGGCCTCGCGACTCGGCATGCGGCTTACCGTGATATCCGCCATGCATGAACGTCGCGCCAGTACCGGCACGTATAGACCGCGGATGACTTCCCAGGCGCCTTTGATGCCGTGTTCGTGACATTGCTTCATCCACCAGGCATCGCATTGCCTTGCCATCTGCTCCTGCGTCGCCAGCACGGTCATGACATCGGGTATGGCCATGGTCGCCGGGAATACCTCGACGATATTCAGCCCCGTCGCGTAGGCGCCGAGGCGGCTCGCCAGCGCCAGGCCAGTCCGTACCACGGGGTTGTCATCGCGCATTTCTTCAGTGTTGACGAGAACCTCGAACATGGCGGCGCCCCGTTGGCTGGATTCGATGCGCCCACACTCATCCATGCGCAGGTCATTCGGCTTGATCCAGGTCAACCGCCATCGACGCAGTTCGGGACCATGGACTGAAAGCGCGATCTCTGCCTTGCCTGATGATTGCCGCCAGAACAAGCCTTCCCCTCCACGACGCAGCATGGAGCCGCACGACGACATCCGGCCCAACACGCTATTTCACAACGAGTTGACGATGATCAATATCACGGCAACCGCGCAAGTCACCATGACGCTTGACACGCCTGAGTGCAGGCGCGAGACGTTTTGGGAGACCCTGCCGATGTTCGCCGAAACTGCTGTGAGTCCGGAACCCACCTGTGCGCAACGAAAGATGCTGTTCCAGCACGTGCTCCTGCCAATCGATGGATCGGACCTGTCGCTGCGGGCTTTCAGCATGGGTCTGGAGCTGGCCAAGGCATTTGACGCCAGGGCGCTGGCACTGCACGTAGTGCCGCCGTTCAATTCCATCACCTACATGGCTGAAATTCTTGTCGCAGCCGAGCTGAGTTACAGCAAACAAGCGGTGCAAATCGCTACGCGCTATCTGGACGAGGCGAAAGAACTGGCCAGGGCCGCACTGGTACCCTGCGAATGCCACTATGCCTTCGGCGAACGCCCCCACCAGGCCATTCTGGAGGCCGTCAACGAACACCACTGCGACCTCATCGTCATGGCCACCCATGGTAGGCATGGCTTGAACCAGCTGATGCTGGGCAGCGAAACACAAAAGGTTCTGCTGCAAAGCAGGGTTCCCGTGCTCGTCTGTCGGTAACCCGGCGTGATGGCGACCAGGTACGACGGCGAGGAATTCGTCACCGCTGGTGAGCGGCGCCAGATTGCTGCGGGCGGGTACGTGGCCCAGACCGATAGTCTGGCCCAAGGGGTCGGTAGTCGCGATCCGGCAACCCGGTGAACGCGAAAATCCGACTCGGTGCACCATGCAACCCACGGGCTGTGAATTCCGCTGCGGCACCTCGCCACACGCAGGGTTCGACAGCGCCATCATCCGGACACTTTTGCCTGCTGCATCAGGCCGGCGTGGCGCCCGGGCGGGATCGCGCAGCGGAAACCGCCGCATGGCCGTACACGAAAACACTGAAGACGGCGGCCTGGAGACCCCGCCCTGGACCAACCTCGGCGCCGGCCTGATCACCGGCGCGGCCGACGATGATCCCAGCGGCATCGCCACCTGCTCGCAGGTGGGCGCGGCGTTCGGCTACGGCATGCCGTGGCGCGTGTGACCGGAGCGGGCCATGGATCGTGACCGGCATCCCCGCGCGGCAGTCCATCCAGCACCGCACTGACCGCACGACCTGTGCAGGACTACGCTTTGTGGCAGGCTTCAGGCATAGGCACCGGAAGCGCAGGCCAGCGTCCACGTACAGTACCCACAGCGGCGGAACATCGAGAGATGAAAATGCGTGCCGGGATGTCCCGAGCCTATGTGTCGCTACTGCTCGCCCAACTTGGCGTGATCGCATGGGCACCGCCGCACCTGCTCTCATGGAGCTACGCCGTCGTGCTGGCGATACTCACGCTGACGGTACTGCTGTGCTGGCGGCGGCTTCGCCTCAGCGTCCGCCACAATCGCCCGCTCTGGAGCTTGCTGCTGCTCGCGCTGATCGCCCAGGGCGGCGCCTTCGGCCTGCTGTTCACCGACTCGCTGTCCAACCCGCTCGGCACCCTGGTCGCCTTCGACCCGACCTTCTACTTCTGCCTGAGCAGCCTTCTGCTCACCATTGCCGCGGCCTACAACCCGGTCGCCACGCTCTATCGCTGGGCCGGCATCGTCGACGGCCTGCTCGCGTGCGCCATCGCGACGCTCTTCTATTACACCTTGCGCGAGGTGCTGAATGCGGCCTCGCCGGCACCGGCGACGTTCGTGATGTGGATGTTCGACGCGATGGGGCTGTTCGTGGCGGTGTTCACCATGCTGCGCCTGGTCTCCACGAAACGCTCGGATGAACGGCGGTTCTTCTTCGTGCTGACCGTCTTCGCCTGGACCGATGCGCTACTACCCGGCATCCATAACCGGTTCATCCTCAGCAGCGAGTCGTATCTGCCCGAATTGCTGCTCGGTCTGCCCTTCGTGGTACTGGGTTTCCTGCTGGGCCGGCGGAGGAAAGTCTGGCTCCGCAGCTACCGCCCGAGCCGCAGGATCCGCCACTTCGCCGAAAGCATCAGCCCGTTCGTGATGAGCCTGGCCTTGTGCGGCCTCGCGTTCGCGCAACTGGGAAAAAATGCCTTCCTCGCCACCGCCACGTTGATACTCGCAATCATGTCCTACGCGGTACGCAACGCCATCGTGCTGGGACAGCACCTGGCCTTCGAGGACGACCTGCGGAAGCTCAAGCGCGGCCTGCAGCAGGCCATCGTGCGCGACGACCTGTCGGCTCTGCTCAACCGCCGCGGCTTCTACCGGCTGCTCAGGCGCGAATGGGAGGGTGCCCTGAAAACAGGCCGTTCGCTCAGCGTCGCCATGATCGACATCGACAGCTTCAAGGCGTTCAACGATACCTACGGCCACCTCGCCGGCGACGACTGCCTGGCTGCGGTCGCGCATGCGCTGCAACGCGAGGCGAGCCTGCAACCCGACGTGATCGTGGCCAGGTACGGCGGCGAGGAATTCGTCGCCCTGATGAGCGGCTACGACGTCGCCACGTCGGAAGACATCCTGCAAAGGCTGCGGCGGCGGGTAGAAGCCATGCAGATCCAGCATGCGCGCAGCACCCAGCAGGTGGTGACGATCAGCGCCGGGCTCGCGTCGACGGCGATAGTCCGCTACCCGGACAGCGACAAGTTCCTGAATGCGGCGGACGGGGCGTTGTATGTGGCGAAGCGCAACGGGAGAAACCGGGTCCAGTGGGTCGAGTGATTCAAAACTGAAGGGGCTTCCAACGGTGAAAGGGAAACCGAGCGGCTGTTGTCCGGCTGCGTCGGGCGCATTGCCCATTTGAAACGGTTTTGTGAATATCTCCATCACCGAAAGAAATCCCGCAATGGACTGCCATGAACGCATACCTCGTGAGGCTTACCGGCCGCGCCCTGCCCGGTCATACCGTTGAAAGCATCGCCGATGCGCTCAAGCAGCAGATGGGGCCTGGCCCGACCCAGGTTCAGGCGTTGCTGCCGCCGGCGCAGCGCGTGGTCAAGTCCGGACTGGATGCACAGAACGCGGAGCGCTGGCACCAGGCGTTGACCCGGGCCGGCCTGGACGCGCGCAGGGAAACGCAGCCGGACCCGGCCGGCAAGCCTGCCGCACCCGGCGATCCGCTGGACAACCTGCGCGCACGCCTCGCCCAGGGATTTCCCAGGCGCCGACCGAGCCCGCTCTACGGCAGCCACCTGGCTCTGGTGACGCTGTGCTGCGTACTCATACCGCTGCTTTATCTGGGTCTGGTGGCCACGCTGGGCTATGCCTTGTACTGGTATCTCGGCCATGCCCACCTGCTCGTTGGCGGCCGGGTGCACGGCGTCTGGCCATTGATCCTGGTCTATGGCATACCGGGTTTGAGTGGCGGCATCCTGCTGCTGTTCCTGGCCCGTCCGATGCTGTTCGGGCGCCGTGGCAGGGACCGTTTACTGTCGCTCGATCCGGCCGACGAGCCGCGCCTGACAGACGCGGTCTCGCGGAGCTGGCGCAGCGGTGTGCAGAGCTGGAGCGGACACAGGGGATTGCGGGGGATTGACGGGTGAAGCTCGGGAACAAGAACCCCTGACCCGGTTATGTTCGTGGTCACCGGCACGTGGCATCCGCTACAGCGTGGAACCGCCGCGCCCGGCGCGGCGGTAGTCCCCTGGCGTCATGCCGAAGCGGCGATGGAACAGTTCGCCGAAGTGTGACGGGGTCGAGAAGCCCAGGCTGTCGGCGATGGCGGCGACGCTTTGCCCGGACTCCAGCAGGCGCCGGCTGGCCAGGTGCAGGCGGTGCGTGCGGACGTAGTCGCTCCAGCTCATGCCGACCTGCTGCTTGAAGCGGCGGCTGAAATAGGCCGGCGACAGCGCGCACAGTGCCGCGGCCTGTTCCGCACCGGGCGCGTCGGCCGGGTGGCTGCGCAGGCGATCGATCGCCGGGCGCAGGCGCTGCAGTCCGCCGGCATCCGCGGCCAGTTTCCGGCCCTCGATGGCGGGGGCGCGAACGGCCGCACGCAGCAGCAGTTCGATCAGCGGCAACGCCAGCGGGTCGGCCGCATCCAGTCCGCTGAGCCAGTCGGCGAGCAGCAGCAGGCGGTGATACGTCGCGCGGTCGGGCCGGGCACAGAACGGGTGCTGCAGGCGCTCCAGGCCGGCGGTGCGCGCCAGCGATTCGCCGGCGCCCGCCTCGACCTGCACCAGCACCCAGTCGCGTGGCCCGGGGCCCAGCGCAAAGTCGTGATGGACCATCGAGGGCACGAAGGCGACGCAGCGGGGAGCCAGGGTGTAGCGCCGGTCGTCGGCCACGAAGTGCCCGGACACCTTGCCGAACAGCACCAGTTCGTGCACGTCGTGGAAATGCACGAACGGCTCGGACGCGCCGGCCTCGCGCCCCTGCCGGATGCGCTCGGCGCGCACCGTGGCGCCCGGGCGCAGTTCGACCGGTTCGCAGATCGGGCGATCGAGATGCGGCAGCGCCATGTCGAGTTCCTCCCCGGCGTTCCACCGGTCGTGCGTCGCCTCAGCGCGTGCCCAGCACGCGCACCTGCATCGGGTGCAGGACCGTGTCGGCCGCTGCGCCCGCGCCGCCATCCAGCAGGTCGACCCAGGGGATATCGCCGGTCAATGTCGGGTCGAGCGCCGGCCGCGCGTCAGTATGGCCGAGGTTGACCAGCAGCAGCGTACGCCGCGTCCCCTGCTCGCGCAGGATGCACAGCACCGCGGAAGCATCGTCGCACAGGATGCGCTGGCTGCCTTCGCGCAACTCCGGCCGTGCGCGGCGCAGCGCCAGCAGTTTGCGGTACCAGTGGTACAGCGAATCCGGCCGCGCCTGTTCCTCTTCCAGCGACACGCCGTCGTTCGAACGGTTGTAGCGTTCGGTCCACCAGCGCTGCGCACCCTGATACCAGGTGGCCGAGCCCGGCGCGGCGAGGTCGGCTTTCCAGCGGAACGCTTCGCGCATGGGGATCTGGATGCCGTCGGATACCGGGGCGTTCTGCAGCGGGCGTCCGCGCATGCCCAGTTCCTGCCCGTAGTAGATCAGCGGCTCGCCCTTCAGCATCAGCGCGATGGCGGCGCCGGCGCGGGCGCGTGCCGGGTCGCCGTCGACCAGCGACATGAAGCGGTCGATGTCGTGGTTCTCCAGCATGATCACCTGGTCCTTGCCCGCCGGCGTGGCGGCGGCCGTGGCCCGCAGCGCCTTGACGATGGCCTGCTTGTCGAGCTGCACCAGCGCACCGCGCAGCGGAAACGCGAACACCAGGTCGGCGTGGCCGCGCGTCAGGAATTCCTGGCCATAGCCCCAGCCGGCCTGTTCGGCGAGGATGCGCAGCTCCGGCCGCCGCGCCTTCAGCGCGCGGAACAGCGGTGTCCAGAAATCCGCGAACAGGTTCTTGTCCAGGCTCTTGTGGTCGAGGTCGTCCATCATGTGGTCGATGCGGAACCCGTCCACGCCGTCGCGGCCGCTGCCGTCGCCATGGGGGTCGGCCCAGAACAGCAGCAGGTCCAGGAAATAGCGTTTCACCGCCGGCTGGTTCATATCGACCATGGCGATGCCGATGTGGCGGCCGTCGTAGCCATCCCACGTCGCGCGGTCGAGAAAGGGCTCCGCCACGCGGTGCTGCGGATCGCGCCACAGCAGGTAGCCGGCATGTTTCGCATGGGGTTTGCCGATCGAATCGCGCCACCACGGATGGCCCTCGGCGACGTACTGGAATTCCTCGTCCAGGTACACCTTCAACCCGCGCGCATGCGCGGCGCGGACGAACGCGAAGTAATCGTCCATCGAGCCGTAGGCCGGCTCGATCGCCTTGAAGTCGGTGGCGAAATAATTGTGGTAGTACGGCGAAGGCTGCAGCGGCGTGAGCAGGATCGAGGTGATGCCCAGTTGCTTGAGGTAGTCGAGCCGGGACGTCAGCCCCTGGAGGTCGCCGATGCGGTCGCCGTTGCTGTCGCGGAAGCTGCGCTCGAAGATCTGATAGAAAATTTCGTCGGCCGGCTGCGCTCGCGGCGCTGCGGTCGAGGCCCGGGCGGAGCACGCCGCCATCGCGAGCACGATCGTGGCGGCCCAGGCGAGCGTGAGCTTCATCAGGTTCATGCGTCGTCCCCTTTTTCAGTCATGGCATGCAGCAGCTGGCCGAAGAAGCGCAGCGTGTGGTCCAGTGCGGTCGTCCAGTACGGCCAGTCGTGCCCACCCTCGCCTTCGGCGTACTGATGGGCGATGCCGGCCTGCTGCAGCGCGCGGTGCAAGGCGCGGTTGGCGTCCAGGTACGGATCGTCGCGGCCGCAGGCCAGGCGGAGCGGCGGCAGCACGTCGGTGGCGCCGACCAGCGCGGCCAGGATGCTGCGATCGGCCTGGGCCTCGCTCCAGCCGGCCCGGCTTTCTTCGATGAGCCCGTCGAGCTGTGCAACCTCGGTCACCGTCGACAGCGCAGCGGCGGCGGTGATGCGCCGCGGGTATTTTCCCGCCAGCCGCATGGCGCCGAAACCGCCCATGCTCAGGCCCGCCAGCAGCAGGGGCGAGCGCGCCGTGCAGCCTTCGATCACCTCGCACGCCAGTGCAGGCACCTCGTCCATGATCCAGCGTTCGGCATCCTCACCTGCGTGCGCCACGTAGCCCGATCCGTCGCCCCACAGGCCATCCGAGGGCATCAGCAGCGCGACCGGCGGCAACGCGCCTTCGGCGATCAGCCGTGCGGCGGTGAGGTGAGCCGCGCCTTTCAGCGCCCACGCCCAGTGCGAGCCGAACACGCCATGCAGCAGCATCACCATCGGCAGGTCCGCCACGCCGCGCGCCGCGGGCGGCACGAACAGGGTGACGTCGACGCGTCGGCCGAGCGCGCGGCTCTTGGCGGTGACGAACTCCAGCCCGGTCGCCGCGATGGCGGGATCGGACTGCTCGATGGTACGAAAGGTCGGCTGGGCGGTATTCATGCGATGCGCAACACTCCCTTCATGCTGCGCCCGGCCAGCATGTCGTCGAAGGCGCGATCCAACGCTTCCATCGGATAGCGATGGCTGATCAGCGAGGCGAGTTCGAGCTGGCCACGGGCAACCCAGTCGAACAGGCGCGGGAAATCGCGGTCGGGCACGCAGTCGCCATACAACGGCGCCATGTAGCGCTTGTTCCAGAACAGCTGCGGCAGTTCGAACGCGGCCGTTCCGTGCGCGCCGCTGACCTGCAGCGCGTCGCCACCGTTGCGCGCGAACTGCAGCGGCAGCAGGGCAAGCGTGGCCGCGCCGGTGGCTTCGAAGGCATGATCCACGCCGCGGCCCTCAGTCAGCGCGCGTACCGCGGCGACCAGCTGCGCATGCTGCGGATCGTCGTCGGCGGCCAGCAGCAGGTGGGTGGCGCCCAGCTCGCGGGCGCGCTCGAGCCGGGCCTGTACGCGATCGATGGCGATGATGGTGCGGGCGCCGCTGATCCGCGCGCCCTGGATCACGTTGAGCCCTACCCCGCCGCAACCCAGCACCGCCACCGAGGCACCCGGCGCGACGGCGGCCACGTTCACCGCCGAGCCGACGCCGGTCATCACGGCGCAGCCGAGGATGCAGGCCGCGTCCAGCGGCAGCTCCGCCGGCAACGGCGTCACCGCCTCGGCGCGCACCAGCGTATGCCGCGCGAAAGTCCCGAGGTGGAACGAGCGCTCGATCGGACGCCCACGCCAGCGTGTCGCGCCGGCGTGGGCACGGCTGTTGCCGAGCCGCGGCACGTCGAGTTCATGGGTCCGCTCGCACAGCGTCGCCGCGCCGCGGGCACACTGGAAACAGCTGCCGCAGGGGATCGCCCAGTTCAGCAAGACCGGCTGCCCGATCTCGAGTCCGCGCACGTCCTCGCCGATCTGTTCGACATGCCCGGCGCCTTCGTGGCCCATCACCAGCGGGCCGGGCCAGTGCAGCGAGGCATGGTCGGTATGGCAGACGCCGGCCGCGGCGATGGCGACGCGCACTTCGCCCGGGCCGGGCGGCTCGACCTCGATCGTCCCGATCGCGAATCCGCCCCTGCCGTCGGCGATGATCGCCGGCCCGCTGGCGATGCCGGCGCTCATGTCGCGCGTTCGAACAACAGCGGGTTCTTCGGCGTGTCGATGACCGCGCCGACCTTGGCGCCGGGACACCAGCGCTCCCAGTCCGCCTGCTGCATGGCGTTGCCTGCCGCCTTAAGCTTCATGTCGCGATCCATGTAGATCACGGTCATCACCGAGCGCGGCCGCGCCGAGCGGTTCGGGCCGGCGCGATGGAAAGTCCAGCCGAGGTGGAAGCTCACCTCGCCCAGCGCGAAAGGCTCGTCCACCACGCGGAAACCCTGTGCCTCCATGTTCGCCGTGATCGCCTGCTCGCTCTCGTCGGAGATGCCCAGGTCGCGGCCGAACTCCACCGCCTGGCTGCCGGCGAAGAACGCCAGCGGCCCCATCTCCTGCGGCACCGCCTGCAGCGGCACCCATGCCGTGACCGTGCGGTCGCTGTCGACCGGCCAGTAGTACTGGTCGGCATGCGCCGGCGTGATGCCGCCGCCCGGCTCCTTGTACAGCGACTGGTCGTGATACAGGCGCACGCCGTCGACCTGCAGCAGCGCCGCAGCGAGGCCGGCGAGGCGGCGGCCGAACACGAACTCGCGCACCCGTTCGCTCCCCTCCCACAGGTTCATCACCTGCAGGAAGGCGCGGTCGTAGGTGCTGCGCTGCTCCAGCGGCAGCGTCTGGGTATTCAGCGCGATGGTCAGCTGCGTGATCTCGTCGCCGTAGTGGCGCAGCTCGTCGGCGTTGAACACGTCCTTGAGCTTGATGAAACCGTCGCGGCGGAAATCGGCAGCCTGCCGTTCCGACAAAAGGTAAGGTCGAGCAAGGTCGATCGTCATGCCGGCATCTCCACGGTTCCCAGCGTCTCCGCGGCAGGCGCGACGCCAGGCGGGTTCATGTCGACTGCCATGGTAGGAACCGGCGCATCGCCGCACATCGGCAGCATGTGTCGAACGAGGCGCCCGGACTATCGGATTCATGACCTTGCTTCAGAGTGCGATCCGCACGCGCAGCGTGCACAGCCCGGCGAGCAGCAGGCTCGCCCCGCCCGGCGCAAGCGCCCACATCGGCTGGCCGTGGAAGAACAGCTTCAGCAGCTGGCCCGGCACGCTCGCGGCCACCAGATGGGGAATGACGATGAAGAAAACACTTGACCCTCACGTAACGTGAGCCCTTAGCGTACCGGGCACGCAATGCGAAAGGAGCGAGGACGATGTTGTTGACTGTGGGCGAACTGGCCAGGCGCTGCGGGATGACCGTGCGCACCCTGCATCACTACGACGCCATCGGCCTGCTCCAGCCCGCATCGCGTTCCGGTGCCGGCTACCGACTTTATGCGCGAGCGGACATTGAACGCCTGCATCGCATCCAGGCCTTGCGTCAGCTCGGCCTGTCGCTGACCGACATCGGCACTGCCCTGTCCGGGCCACAACAGCCTTTGGCCGACGTGGTCGACCGCCAGATCGCACAGATCGACCATGAACTGAGCAAAGCTGCCAGCCTGCGTGAGCGACTGGTGCATCTGCGCACGCAACTGGCGAATGGACAGTCCCCTGACCTGGCCGACTGGCTGGACACGCTGGAGCTGATGAAGATGTACAAGAAATATTTTTCCCACGAGGAACTGAAGGCCCTGCCACTGCACTGCGATCCCGACGTGCCGACCCAGTGGAACGCGCTGGTCGGCGAAGTGCAGGCCGCGATGGATCGCGGCGCCACACCCGATTCGCCGCAAGCCCACGCGCTTGCCCTGCAATGGATGGAAATGGTTCAGCGCGGAACCGGCAACAACCCGACCTTCCTCGCCCGGCTGAAATCCATGCTGGACAACGAGCCAGCCATGCGCCAGCGCAATGGCATCACGCCGGCGGTGGAGAGCTTCGTCGAGCAATCGCTGATCCAGGCCAGACTGATCATCTTCGAGCGCTACCTGCTGCCGTCGGAGATGGCACACATGCGCGAGAACTACGGCCGGCAGATGCATGAATGGCCACCGTTGATCGGCGAGCTGCGCGATGCCATGAAGGCCGGCGTCCCACCCGGCGAGCCCCGGGTGCAGCAGTTGGCGCGGCGGTGGGCGGAACTGTTCCGCGCCTATGCCGGCGACGATCCGGCCACGCACGCACGCATCCGCGAGGCGTATGCGAACGAACCGGACCTTCGCAGCGGCAGCGCGGTGGACGCGGCGTTGCTGGCCTACCTGCAACAGGCCGCGCAGTAGCCCTGCTTCCTCTCCCCAACTCGCTGAGGAGGGGAGCAAAGAGAAAGGCGGCCGTAGCCGCCTTTCCGCTCACCGCAAACCGCTGGCCTACTTCACGAACAGGTGCTCGACGCCGGCGCGCTCTTCGCGCAGCTCCTTGTCGGTGGCGTCCATGCGGGCACGCGAGAAGTCGTTGATCGCCAGGCCCTGCACGATCTCGTACTTGCCGTTCTTCACGGTGACCGGGTAGCCGTAGATCACGCCCGGCTCGATGCCGTACGAACCGTCGGACGGAATGCCCATCGAGACCCAGTCGCCCTCGGCCGTGCCTTGCGCCCAGTAGCGCATGTGGTCGATGGCGGCGGAGGCAGCCGAAGCCGCCGACGAGGCGCCGCGCGCCTTGATGATCGCCGCGCCGCGCTGCTGCACGGTCGGGATGAAGTCGTTCTCGTACCAGGCCTGGTCGATCAGCGACATCGCCGCCTTGCCGTTGACGGTGGCGTGGTGGATGTCCGGGTACTGGGTCGAGCTGTGGTTGCCCCAGATTGTCATCTTCCTGATGTCGGTGGTGTGCGCACCGGTCTTCTCGGCCAGCTGCGACAGCGCTCGGTTGTGGTCGAGGCGGACCATCGCAGTGAAGCACTTCGGATCCAGGTCCGGCGCGTTCTGCTGGGCGATCAGGGCATTGGTGTTGGCCGGGTTGCCGACCACCAGCACCTTCACGTCGCGCTTGGCATGCGCGTTCAGCGCCTTGCCCTGCGGGCCGAAGATCGCGCCGTTCGCCTCCAGCAGGTCCTTGCGCTCCATGCCGGGACCGCGCGGGCGGGCGCCGACCAGCAACGCGTAGTCAACGTCCTTGAACGCGACGTTCGCGTCGTCGGTGGCGACCACGCCGGCCAGGGTCGGGAATGCGCAGTCGTTCAACTCCATCACCACGCCCTGCAGCGATGGCAGCGCCGGAGTGATTTCCAGCAGGTGCAGGATCACCGGCTGGTCCGGACCCAGCATGTCGCCAGCGGCGATGCGGAACAGCAAGGCATAACCGATCTGGCCGGCGGCGCCGGTGACGGCAACTCGAACGGGGGCTTTCATCATTTGATCTCCGGGAATGGGAAATGGGGAATGGGGAATCGGAGGAGCCGCATGGGGCGCTTCCCCATGCCCGACTTCCGATCCACGTTTTTCAAGTCAGTTCAGCGAAGAACTGCTGGATACGTTGCAGGCCCGGCTGCAATTGCGAAGTCGGGCAGGTATAGGAAATGCGCATCGCGCGCGGCTCGCCGAACGCGGAGCCGGGCACGCAGGCCACGCCCTTGGCTTCCAGCAGCGCGGCGCAGAACTCCACGTCGTTGTTGATCTTCGCGCCGTGGTGGCTCTTGCCGAACGCCACGGAAATGTCGGGGAACGCATAGAACGCACCCTGCGGCCGCGGACAGGCCACGCCGGGAATCGCAGCGAGCGCGGCAACCACGATGTCGCGCTTGCCGGCGAACTCGGCACATTTGGCCTGCGGAACGTCCTGCGGGCCGCTGAACGCCGCCACCGCCGCCGCGGTGATCACTTCCGGCAGGCTGGTGATGTGGTTGGAGTTGAGCGTGGTCACCGCCTTGGCCACCAGCTCGGGGCCTGCGATCAGGCCCACGCGCCAGCCCGGCATGCCGTAGGTCTTGGACACCGAGTCGACGAAGATCACCCGGTCGCGCAACTCGGGCCTGGCGAACACGAAGTTGTGGTAGCCGATGCCGTCGAACACCATCGAGTTGTAGATGTCGTCGGTGATCACCCAGGTATCCGGATGCTTCACCAGCACGTCGGCCAGCGCGGCGATCTCCCCGGCGGTGTAGACCATGCCGGTGGGATTGGACGGGTTGTTGAACAGGAACACCCTCGGCTTGCGCGCCAGCGCGGCGTCGAGCTGGGTCGGGGTGAGCTTGTAGTTCTGCTCCGGCCCGCAATGCATCACGTTGACCTTCGCGCCCGCGATGTCGGCGATGTCGCGATAAGTGGTCCAGTACGGCGCGGCGAAGCAGATCTCGTCGCCCTCGTCCAGCAGCGCCTCAGCCAGGTTGTACAGCACGTGCTTGGCGCCAATGCCGATCGACACGTTCATCCGCGTATAGCCGGAGAAGCCCAGCGCCTCGATATGCCGGAGGAACGCATCCAGCAACACATCGGCGCCGCGGTTGCTGCCGTACTGGCCGGAGTCGTGCAGCAGCGATTCGCGCGCGGCGGCATACACATGCTCGCCAGGCAGGAAGTTCGGTACGCCGATGGAGAAGCTGATGATGTCGCGGCCGGCAGCCTTGAGCTGCTTCGCCTTCTCGGCCATCACCATGATCGCGCTGGGTTTGGCGCGGCCGACACGCTGGGCGAGCTGGGGCATGGGTATCTCACGCAGGGGGAGGAAGCAAAGGCCCGCATTTTATCACGCTGCCCGAACCTGGCGCTGGTTGCCGGCCCTACACGCCGCAGCGATGCGATCCGGGCATGACGGGCGCGCCCGCGCGACGGGTACCGCTACCTCACCAGCGAAGGAGATCCGCATGTACTGGCTTTGCGTATTCGCGATTGGACTGGTCGTCGGCCTGGTGGCCAGGCTGCTGATGCCGGGCAAGGACCCGGGCGGCTTCATCATCACGGCCATCATCGGCATCGCCGGTTCGCTGCTGGCGACCTGGGTCGGCCAGAACGTGTCCGGCCGGTACCAGGAGGGACAATCCGCCGGTTTCATCGCCTCGGTGATCGGCGCGATCGTGTTGCTGTTTCTGTATCACCTGGTCAAGCGCAGGTCGGCCTGGCCGCGGTCCCGATGGAGCCCAGCTCCACCGGGACGATCCTCAGCCAAGCAGCTTCACGGCCAGCCCTTCGAGCATGCCCAGGTCGAAACCGCCGCCCTGCCCCGACGCCTGTCCCGGCACCTGGCCATCCGGCGTCATATGGTCGACCGCCTGCGGCAGCACCTGCGACAACCCGCCCAGCAGGACATTCGGATCCACGCCCAGCTTGCCTGCAGCCTCCTGCAGAAGCGGCCCCATACCGCCGTTCTGCAGCGCCTGGCCCAACTGGTCGCCCGACACCGGCTGGTTCGCACCCGTGCCGACCCACGACTGCACTGCGCCAGCAAGGCCATGCTGCTGCAGCATGCTGACCAGGCCCTGCACGCCACCCGCCTTCTCGATCAGTTGCCCCGCTATGGCAATCAGCGAACCGGTACCCGCCTGCTGTCCCTGCTCCTGGCCACCAAGCAGATCGTTGAGAAATGACATGGTCGTTCTCCCTCATGGTGATGAATCGGGTGTGCCGCCGGCCGATCATAAGCCGCCACGAAGTCCGCCATGACAACACTTCACGAAAGCCACGGAGGGAGGGCGCAAGAAAAAACCGCCGGCTGCTGGCCGGCGGTTTTCCGTGATCCGATGGCGCCCGGCTCAGCCGCGCTGGTCGAGCACCGCATTCCATTCCGCCACGCGGTCGGATTGCGCCGCCAGCAAGGCATCGACGTCGCCGTCCACGCTGACCTTCTCGATCGTGTCGCCCTGGTGGATCGCGTTGACCACGTCCATGTCGGCCGCATCGACCACTTCGCCGAACACGCTGTGCTTGCCGTCCAGCCATGGCGTGGGGCCGTGGGTGATGAAGAACTGGCTGCCGTTCGTGCGCGGACCCGCATTCGCCATCGACAGCACACCCGGCTTGTCGTGGCGCAGCGAGGCATTGAACTCATCCTCGAACTTGTAGCCCGGACCGCCGCGGCCGCTGCCCTCAGGGCAACCGCCCTGGACCATGAAGTCGGCGATGACGCGATGGAACGACAGTCCGTCGTAGTAGCCGCGGCGGGCCAGGTTGACGAAGCTGGCGACCGTGACCGGCGCCTTGTCTTCATGCAGGCGCAGGTGGATCGGGCCGCGGTTGGTGGTGAAGGTGACGTTGATGGTCATCGCAAATCCTTGGGTTTGAAAGCTGCGCCGTGCCACGACACGGGCACGAGGGCCGTCAAGAATAACCCAGCGAGCCTGATGAAGCAGCGACCGTGGTTTTGCGCCGAGCCGGGGCTCGACCACCGTTCGCCCTGGGCGTAGCGCAGCGTACGTGGGGAGCGGCCATGGACGGCCGCCGCCTTGAGGAGCGAGGAAGTCGAAGAGCAGCCCTTCGACTTCGGCCCGTTGGGCCTACGCTCAGGGCGAACGGTCAGGCTAGATCCTATGGCAGGCCCAGCATGCTGCGTTCCAGCGGCCCTGCGCCACGCGGCGTGGCTGCAGGCGTCAGTGCATCGACCGGCCATGCCGCACCTTCATACAGATGCGCCCACAACCGGTCCAGCGCCGCATAGCCATACGGCAGCAGCGGCACGTAACGTTCGCCAAAGCCCGGCAGCGCCAGGAACGCGTCGAAGTGCTGCGCGTGCGGCACCTTCCAGTAGATCGGCCGGCGCCCTTCGTCGCGCAGCCACGCCACGTACGGCTCGGAGCTGAACGCGCTGGGCAGCAGGCCGTCGCCGGCGCCGTGCAGCACCCACAGCGGCAGGTCCTTGCGCGGCAGCCGCGCCGCGGTGGCAGCCACCGCGGCGTGCAGGGCCTGCGTTTCGTGGTCGCCGCCGGTCCACAGTGCGCGCAGGCATTCGCTGCCGATCAGGGTGGGGGCGGGCGAGACATTCACGCCGCCGAACAGGCCGATGCCGTTGCCGGGCGGAATGCCCGAACCATCCGCCCACCAGGTCGCCCGTGTGACGGGATCGGCGACACCCGGCAACCCGCCCACGCCGATCGCCGCGTAGTGAAAGCCGCATGGCATGTCGGTGGCGCCGCGACGCAGGTAGGCCGAGGCATAGCCCGCGGCGATCGCCCGCCACAGGTCGAACGCGGTCGTGCTGGCGGCCGTGCGCATCGCCTCGTCGGTCCAGCCGCGCGCATGCAGGTATTGCCGCGCCTGTTCCGCCTGCACCGCCACGGTGCCGCCGCCGAGCTTGCCCTGCGCGCGCAGGCTGGCGCAGCGGATCGGCCACGTCGGCAGCGGCACACCGCGCGGACCGCGCGCCAGCGGAGCCACGGCGAAATGGTCGGCGCTCAGCGCACATGGCAACCAGATCGCCGCCTCGGTGACGTAGTCGTACAGCGCGCGGCCGCGATCCTGCACGTGCACGTTCGGTTCCAGCGCCACCACGCCGGCGAAGAAGTGTTCCTGATCCAGCCCCGCCGCCTGCAGCACGGCGCCACCGCCATTGGAGATGCCGGCGGCGATGATCTTCGTGTTCTGCGGCGTGAACGGCACCTCGGCGGGAAACGCGCGGTCGAGCATGGCCAGCCCGAACTGCGCCGCCTGGATCACATCCCGGCCCCAGTCGGCTTCCGGGTTGTCGCCCGAATGCACGTGCTTGATCGCGATACCCGCCGTCGCCGCTGCCGGCGGTGGCTGGAACTCCAGCTCCGCCTCGCCGCGTTTCGCGCGGCGGCCGTCCAGCGCCACGCCGCTGTCGTCGGCGTAGTCGAAATAGCCGGCGCCAGTGCCCTTGTCGGTGTATGCCACCGCGCAGCCATGCGGCAAACCCCAGGCACCGGCCAGCGCGATCGCGCCATAGATGCCGCGCGAACCGGACGAAGCCGCCACCACCAGACAGCGCTTCTTCCGGTCGAAGTTGTCCGGCAGTTGCAACAGCACGCGATGCGGCGAACGCGCGCCGGGAATGCGCGCGAATGCCTGGTATTCGCGTCCCGGCACGTTCGGCACGCCGCCGTACACCGTGCCGTAACCGCCGAGCGGGCCGAGGTCGGCGATGCCTTTCCAGCTGGTCTGGATCGCGCGCCGGCGCAGTTCCTGCGCGCCGGGATCCAGTGGATGGGCGAACGGCGACGGCAGCCCGGCCAGGCCCACCAGGCCCAGGCCTGCACTCAGCAAATCATCGTGACCACGATGCTCGGTCACCTGCACGTCGCCGTAATCGACCTCACGCATGGCAGAGTCCTCCCCCGTTCCTTGACCGGCACAGGCCGACAGCATGACGGATACCAGTGCGGACAAGAACAGCAGCATCGACAGGCAGGCGGATTTCTTCATCCAGCCACCATAGCAAGCGCACCGATCGCTGCCATCGTACGAAAGTCCATGCGTCGACCTCGACGTGGCCGCGGCAGCCCGCTAACGTCAGCATATGACCAACCTGCTGATCGCCGACGACCACCCGCTGTTTCGCGCCGCGCTGCGACTGGCGGCCAGCGAAAAGCTCGGCGACTGCAGCGTGCGCGAAGCGGCCGACCTGCCCGGCGTACTTGATGCGCTGGCCGACGAGCCGGATACCGACCTGGTCCTGCTCGACCTGCACATGCCCGGCAGCCAGGGCCTGTCGGGCCTCGCCGCCTTGCGCGGCCGGCATCCCGGCGTGGCCGTGCTGGTAGTGTCGGCCCACGACGAACCGCGCATCGTGCGTCGCGTACTGGATCACGGCGCCGCCGGCTTCATTCCCAAAAGCGCCAGCCCCGCCGAGATCGGCGCCGCGATCCGCAGCGTGCTCGACTGCGGCACCTGGCTTCCGCGCGGCCTCGCCGAAGCCGTCGCCGCCCTGCCCGCCAATCCCGCCGACACCGACCTCGCCAGCCGCCTGGCGCGCCTCACCGAACAGCAGTCGCGCGTACTGGCCTTGCTTGCCGAAGGCCTGCTCAACAAGCAGATCGCCGATCGCCTGGGCATCCAGGAGCGCACGGTGAAAGCGCATGTCACCGCGATTTTCGAGAAGCTGCGGGTAAGGAACCGCACGCAGGCCGGGATATTGCTGAAGTCGCTGGAGTTGGGCGAGCCGGGGCGGGCACTTTAGGTTCGACTCCATCAGTTCGTCATCTTTCGTCCCGCCGCATCACGCACGCATCGCGCCGGCCACTACGCGCTGCAACACCTGCCGCAATGCCAGGGGTTTCAGTGGCTTGTAGAGCACGCCCATGCCGGCTTCCAGGAGGCGCTGGCGCAACTCGCCGTCCCGGTCAGCCGTCAGCATGACGGTCGGCACATCGGCGTGCCGCGCGTTCAACTGCTGCCATACCTCCAGTCCGGTGTGGCCGCCGTCCAGGTGGAAATCAAGGATGTGCAAGTCCGGTCGCCATGGCGCTGCCAGTGCCTGCTCGGCATTGCGTGCGGCATGCACGAGCCAGCCCCAGCTGGTCAGCAGGTTGCTGAGTGCTGCGAGAGCAGCTGGCTCGTTGTCGAGCAGCAAGGCCCGACCGGCGGGCAGCGATTGCTGCGCGCTGGCGGCCGGCTGCAGCTGCACTGCGACCTGTGCCATCGGCACGTCGAGGTGGAATACGCTGCCGCACCCCGGCCATGAGCGCAGCCCGAGCGGATGGCCCAGCAGGTCGGCCATGCGTTGCGCGATCGACAGGCCCAGCCCCAGCCCCTGCCCGCCCGCGGCGCTGCCGCGGCGGAATTCCTGGAAGATCAGTTGCTGTTCTTCCGGCGCGATGCCGGGACCGCTGTCCCACACTTCCACGCGCAGGTGATCGCCACGCCGGCGCACGCCCAGCAGCACGCGGCCATGTTCGGCGTAGCGCAACGCGTTGGACAGGAAGTTCTGCAGCACGCGGCGCAGCAGTTGCGGATCCGAACGCACCCATGCCCGCGTGCCGGCCACGTCCAGCCGCACGCCGCGGTCCAGCGCGATCGCGCGGAATTCGGCAGCCAGCGGATCGAGTACCTCGGCCAGTGCAAACGCGCGCGGCTGCGGATGCAGGCGGCCGCCTTCGAGCCGGGCCACGTCGAGCAGGCCGGTGAGCAGGCCTTCGGTGGCGGCCAACGCGCCGTTGAGGTGCCGCGTGGTGACAGCATCGCCGCCGTGTTCGGTCAATGCATGGGCGAACAGCTGCGCCGCGTGCAGCGGCTGCATCAGGTCGTGGGTGACCGCGGCAAGGAAGCGGCTCTTCGCCTCGTTCGCCGCCTGCGCCTCGGCCGAGGCCGCGGCGAGTTCGCGCGTGCGTTCCTCCACGCGAAGTTCCAGTGTCTCGTTGACGCGCTTCAGCGCGACCTCGGCCTGACGGAACGCGGTGACGTCGGTGAAGGTGGCCACGAAGCCGCCGCCGGGCATCGGATTGCCGCGGATCTCGACGATCGTGCCGCCGGGGAAACGCCGCTCGGACAGATGCGGCGTGCCGGCACGCATGTGCGCCAGCCGGCGCTGCACGCGCGCGTCCACTTCACCGGGGCCGAGCATGCCGGCGTCGATGTTGTGGCGGGTCAGCTCGGCCACCGGGCGGCCCACCTGCAGCAGCTCGGGCGGGTAGTCGAACAGCTGCGCATACGGCGTGTTCCAGGCGACAAGATGCAGTTCGGCGTCGACCACGCAGATGCCCTGGCTCATGTTCTCCAGCGCCGCCTCCAGCACGCGCTGGTTGAAGCGCAGGTCCTGCGCCGCCTCGCCGACGATGGCGACGACCGTGTCCAGATCGTCGCGGCCTTGCCGGTGCACCACTTCCAGCAGCAGCCGCGCGGAGGCAGCGCCGATCACCGCCGCCAGTTCGTGCTCGACCTGACCGACCCGCGCGCTGCCGGCGAGGCCGACGGCCGGCGCACTGGCGAACAGATGCTCGACCCGTTCGGATGGCAGGAAACGCGCCGCCAGTGCGCGCAGCTCGACCACGCCGACATCGCCCACGCTGACCGCGCGCGCGATGCGGCCGTAACGCGAACTGGCCACTGCCAGCATCACGGCGATATTCACCAGCAGGCTCACCACGACGGCGCGGCCCAGCTGATTCCAGTTGGACAGCCCGAGCAGATCATCAGGTGCCAGCCAGTGCCACCCGAACGGACCGCCATGCAGCCATGCCGGCGCGGACGGCAGCAACGCGGGCAGTACCGCATACATCCACACCAGCGTGCCGCTGGCCAGCCCGGCCATCACCGCGCGTGAACCCAGTTGCGGGCGATACACCGCGGCCAGCAGTGCCGGCGCGAGTCCAGCCAGCGCGGAGAACGAGATCGCGCCGATATCGGCCAGCGCCTCGTTGCGTGCCAGTACGCGGCTGTAAGTCCAGGCCAGCAGGATCACCAGCAGGATCGCCACGCGCCGGTGGTTCAGCAGTTCGCCGCGCAGGTCGCCTTGCTCGGCACGCCCCCAGCCAGCGCGCACGCGCAACGGCGCGATGAAGTGGTTGACTACCATCAGGCTCAACGCCAGCGTCGCAATCACCACCATGCTGGTGGCAGCACTGAGGCCACCGAGAAACGCGATCAGCGCGAGGCCGTGTTCACCACGCGCCAGCGGCAACGCCAGCACGTACATGTCCGACGACACGCCGCTCGGCCCCAGCCACGCATCGCCCAGCCGCGCCAGCGGCAGGATCGGCAGCGAGATCAGCAACAGATACAGCGGAAACAGCCAGCGCGCGGTGCGCAGGTTCCCGTCACTGCGGCACTCCACGATGCCGGCATAGAACTGATGCGGCATGGTGAACATCGCCAGCGCGCCAAGCAGGATCAGCGCCGGGAAGCCGCCACTGTCCGGCGGCGGCGGAATGTAACTGGGCAAGCCCGTCGGCAAGGCGGTGAACAGCAGCGTGCCCAGCGCCAGCATCGCACCGAGCTTGAACAGCGACTCGAACGCCATCGCCAGTACCAGCCCGCGGTTGTGCGCCATGGTCGACGCGCGCCGCGTGCCGAACAGCATCGCGAACAGCGCCATCAACAACGCCACGTACAGCGCGCTGTCCTGCCACGGATCGGATTCGGCCAGCTGGCCGTGGCTGAGGATGCCGTAGCTCATCGCCACCGCCTTCAGCTGCAGCGCGATGTACGGCACGATGCCGATCACCACCACCGCGGTGACCAGCGCCGCCAGTCCCGAATGGCGCCCCAGCCGCACCGCGATCAGATCAGCCAGCGAACCGGCGTTGTATTCGCGCACCAGCTGTACCATCCGGCCGAGGAATTTCAGCGCGAACAGGTACATCAGGATCGCCCCGACAAACGTCGGCGGCAGCCACCAGCCCGAACGGCTGGCCTGCGTCACCGTGCCGTAGAACGTCCACGAAGTGCAGTGGATCGCCAGCGACAGCGCATACACGATCGCCCAGCGTTTCTCGAACAGTTGCGGGCGGCGCTCGCCGAGCAGGGCCACGCCGAACAACAGGCCCAGCCAGCACAATGCGGCAAACGCGATGACGCCGGCGCTCAGCATGGCATTCGCACTGGTGGGAGGGACTTCAGTCGCGACAGCTCGGGATACCGTTGTTGTTTTGAAGCGAAGAGCTTTCGTCCTCCTTCGGAGGCCGAGTCACTTTCTCTCGCTTGCCCGAGAGAAAGTAACCAAAGAGAGGGGCACCCCGCTTGGCGCTTGCCGGGCATCGTGCCCGGCAAGTCCGTGAGCCGGGGCCGGGCTTTTCGAACGGGCATCCTGCCCGTGCGAAAAGGAACCGACATCCCTGTCGGTTCCCGCTGCGCGGCCTGTCGACCCCGGCTCACCGCCGCGCAAGGGACCCCGGGCAAAGCAGCGGGCCATCCTGGCCCGCACTCGGTGATGAAGCGGAAAAGCAGAGACCACAGCAAAGCATCGCTTTGCTGTGGTCTCGCTCCTGCTCTTGATCTGGCTCTTTTGAAGAGTGCGCGCTGGGAGCGCGCTGCTCTACCCCGGGCCCCTATGGCGCGGCGGGTGGGCGAAGGAGAGCCCGCAGGGTGGCCGGCAGGGATGCCGGCCAGTTTTTCGCCAGCACAGGATGTGCTGTCGAAAAACCCCGCAGTCCACCCGCGCACCTTGCGGGCATGGCGAGGGCATGGATGCCCGAGTTGAGGCAACGCAGGAGCGGTTGCCCGATGCCCGCAGGGCGCGCCATCGGGGTGGCCTCTCTTTTGGTTACTTTTCTCTGGCCACCCAGAGAAAAGTGACTCGCCCTCCGAAGGAGGACGAAAGCTCTTCGCTTTCAGTGCGGCAAAAGCATCGCGCACAAGATGCGCCCCCACAGCCAGACGGCGACGTGAGTGGCGGCGCGCCGCCATCAATGTCCCGTCGGCAACCCCAGCGCGCGCACCGCATTCACCACCCAGCGCAACTGCACGCCCTGGCGGCTGTCGTAGTCGGCTCCGGAATATCCCCACCAGTCCCAGCATGCTTGCGGATTCAAGGGCGCGAAACTTGCGCGGGTCTGAGGATATAGCACCGCCGTGCCGTAGACGTCGGCCCAGCGGTTGAAGCCGGCGTCCTCGACGAAGGCCTTGCCCACCGTGTCGGCGTTCTGCTTGCAGCCGTGGAAGGCAACCACCACGCCGCACGGCTTGCCTGCGAGGCAAGCGGGCGGCAGGTAGACGTAGCCGGTGTCGGCCAGGAAGGCATCGGCACCCTCGGGACGCAGCGCGTTCTGGTCGAACGCGCGCAGCTCGCCGCGCGCCCGGGTCGCCGCATGCGCCGGCTTGCCGAACATCTGCGCGAAGATCTCGCCGGCGGCGTCGAAGCCGCAATGGCCGAGGTACGGCGCCACCGATTTGCCGCAGTCGTCGCCGCTGCCGGCCACCGGCAGGTTGTGCGCGAACGCGCGCTGGCCATCGTCATGTACCTGCATGTTCTCCAGGCCAGGCGTGCCATCGCGCAACTGCTCGTAAAAATGCGCGCCGGCCTCAGCCACTGCTGGTGCGACCAATGCATCGTCCTTGCCATGCAACAGGTAGACGCGGGCGTGGGCCAGATTCTTCAGCGCGCCGATCTCGCCGGCGGCGGAACGCTTGCCAGCACTGGCTATCAGCGCAGCGACATCGGGCGCCGGCACGCCCTTCATGCAGCTGCCCAGCGCCACCTCCAGCTTGCCGCCGGCGCAGCCGTATGGACCGCCGGCGACCAGGGCCGCATTCGGGAACAGTTCCGGATACGTCAACTGCACCTGCGCAGCCATGTATGCGCCGGACGAGAGGCCGACGACGGCGGTACGCGCCGGATCGATTTTCAATCCGGGCAAATTCGTACCGGCGTCCTTCGCACAGGTGCTTCCGGCGCTGGCCAGCAGGGCCAGCCAAAGCAGGCGGGTTACCCATCGAGCGGTCATCGATCTGCTCCGTTTGGTCATTCGAGTCCAGGCGTCATGCCGGGTGGGCATTATCCATCCGGCAGAAGCCGTGCATCAGAAGTTGTAGCGCACGTTGGCGTACCAGTTGCGCGGCATGCCGTAATACGCCGTGCGGATGTTGCCTACGCTGGAGAACTCCTGGCCGTCGGTCTTGTAGACCTTGTCGCCCAGGTTGCGCACGCCGGTGCGGAACTGCCAGTGGCCATCAGCGGAATCGTAGATGCCGAACAGGCCGGTGACCGAGTAGGCCTTCTGGCTCAGCGCGTCGTAGTTGTCCACGCTCAGCCAGGTCTCGCTGCGGTACGACCAGTCGGCGCCGATGGTGATCGCGCTGCCATCGCCCAGGGTGAAGGCCTGCGTGGCGGCCAGGCGCGACGTCCAGGTCGGCGAGAACGGCACGTGCTTGTGCAGCTCGGGGTTGTACAGCGGATCGCTGGGATCGAGCCGGTGGTCGACGAACTTGGCGTAGCGCGCGTCCATGTAGCCGACCTGGGCCGACAGGCGGGTGCCCTGCCCCAGCACGGCAGCACCTTCGAACTCGATGCCGTCCATCTTCAGCTTGGCGGCGTTGATCACCGGAAACGCGAAGGTCGGGGTGATCGCACCGGGGTTCTGCACCTCCGACACGCGCGCCTGGAAGTCGGTGTAGTCGCTGTGGAACGCGGCCAGGTTCGCCTGCAGCTTGTTGTCGGCCGAGCGCCACTTCATGCCCAGCTCGTAGGTCCACACGTACTCGGGGTTGTACTCGGCGCTCTTCGTTTCGGCGGCGGTGTTGGCACGGCCGTTGAAGCCGCCGGACTTGAAGCCGCGGCTGGCCGAGGCGTAGAGCATGGTCTGCGGATCGAGCTGCTTCTGCAGGCTGAGCGTGGGCGTCCACGCGTTCCAGCGCTTGTTCGCGCTGAACGCCACGGTCTCGTTGAGTGCGCCGAACGGCACGCCCCAGAATGTGCTGGTGGTGCGGTCGTAGTCCTTGTGGTCGCTGCTGTAGCGCACGCCGGCGGCCAGCGTCCAGCTCGGCACGAACTCCCAGTTCATGTGCGCGAAGCCGGCGTAGGTGGTGGTGGTGAGATCGTCGTCGATGGTGCGCAGGAAGGTGATCGGCGTGCCCGCCAGGGCGAACAGGTCGCTGGCATAGGCCTCCTGGTGCGACGGCACGGTTTCGCGCAACCAGTACAGGCCATACACCGCCTGCAGGTTGCTGCCGTTGTCGTACTGCAGTTGCAGTTCCTGGCTGGCCTGCTTCTGGTGGAAATCGACCAGCACGTCGCCCAGCTCGAACTGCGAGGCGTCGATGTCGATGTAGGAATGACTGTCGAGCTTGCGGAACGCGCTGATGCTCTTGAAGGTCCACTGCTCGGACAGCTTCCAGCCGAGGTTCAGTGCGGCGCCCTTGTGCTCGAGCTTCTGGCCCTTGTCCGGACCGAACGAGGTGCGTGTCTTGAAGTCGTACTTCTGGTCCAGATCGGGGGTGTACAGCGCTACCGTACCGAACACGAGATCGGTACGGGTCAGCGTGGAGACCGGCTGGCCCAGGGTCAACCCGGTGTCCTGCCTGGTGTAATCGAGGCTGAGCACCGCGTCGAAGTTTTCCGACGGGTGGTAGCGCAGCTTGCCGCGCACGGACTTGGTGTCCTCGTCGTTGTACTTGTGGCCGGTGGAGGGATCGGTGACATAGCCGTCGGTCTGGGTCACCCCGCCGGCGATCGAGGCCGACCATGCGCCGCCCAGCGGGCCGCCGAGATAGAACTTGCCCTCGCGCCGGCCGTAGTTGCCGAAGCCGGCCTCGACCGAACCCTCGGTGCTGTCGCCCGGGTTCTTCGTCACCACCTTGACCGCGCCGCCAGTGGAGTTCTTGCCGTACAGTGTGCCCTGCGGGCCGCGCAGCACCTCGACGCGCTCGACGTCGAACAGGCTGATCAAGCCGCCCTGGATGCGCGAGTAGTAGACGTCGTCGACGTACATGCCCACGCCCGGGTCGAACGTCTGCAGCGCATCCGGCTGGCCGATGCCGCGGATGAAGATGTTCACCGCCGAGGACGAGCCGCGGCCCTGCACGATGTTCATGTTCGGCACCGCGCCCTGCAGGCCATCGACGCTGTTCGCCTGCAGGTCCTTCATGTCTTCGCCGCTGAATGCGGTGATCGCCACCGGCACTTTCTCCAGCGATTCGTCGCGACGCCGCGCACTGACCGTCACTTCCTGCAGCTGCTTGGCCTCGGCCTGCTTCGCTGTCGTCGGCTTGGCGCCGGCATCTTCGCTCGCCTGCTGTGCGTGCAGCGGCACGATGAAGGCCAGCCCCAGAACCAGACCGATCGCCGAACTCAGATGCGTGCGTTTCATGACGTCCCCTTGCAGTGAATGCATCGCTCGCGCGAATGCTGATGAGTGGAGAGTAGGTGGCGTCATGCGCCGGCGGCACTTGTACCTTCGTACAGTGCCGCCGCGACGGGACGTCCGGGATACTCGGCACCCGTCGTGGTGGGGAGATTCACGGATGGCATTTCTGATCGTGCTGGCTGCGCTGTGCTTCCTGATGTTCGCGGCCTATCGCGGCTACAGCGTCATCCTGTTCGCGCCGATCGCCGCGCTGGGCGCAGTGCTGCTGACCGAGCCGTCGCTGGTGGCGCCGATGTTCACCGGCCTGTTCATGGACAAGATGGTCGGCTTCCTCAAGCTGTACTTCCCGGTGTTCATGCTGGGCGCGGTGTTCGGCAAGCTGATCGAGCTGTCGGGTTTCTCCAAGGCGATCGTGGCGGCCACCATCGGCCTGGTCGGGCGCAGCCGGGCGATCCTGTCGATCGTGCTGGTGTGCGCGCTGCTGACCTACGGTGGCGTGTCGCTGTTCGTGGTGGTGTTCGCGGTGTACCCGTTTGCCGCCGAACTCTTTCGCCAGTCCGACATCCCGAAGCGGCTGATCCCCGGCACCATCGCGCTGGGCGCGTTCACCTTCACCATGGATTCGCTGCCGGGCACGCCGCAGATCCAGAACATCATCCCCACGTCGTTCTTCGGCACCAACACCTGGGCGGCGCCGTGGCTGGGCACGATCGGCGCGGTGTTCATCCTGGTCGTCGGCCTGACCTACCTCGACTGGCGCCGGCGCAAGGCCGCCGCGACCGGCGAGGGCTATGGCGACAACCTGGTCAACGAGCCGGCCCCGTTCGAAGGCGGCAGGCTGGCGCATCCGCTGGTCGCGCTGCTGCCGCTGGTGCTGGTCGGCGTGTGCAACAAGCTGTTCACCGACCTGATCCCGCGCGTCTACGGCGAGAGCCAGTCGTTCCTGCCCAGCGTGGTCGGCAACGCCAGGCCGGTGGTGCAGGAAGTGTCCAAGGTGGCCGCGATCTGGGCGGTCGAGGGCGCGCTGCTGGTCGGCATCCTGTGCGTGCTGCTGTTCGCCTGGCGGGCGGTGACCCGGCAACTGGCCGCCGGCAGCCAGGCTGCGGTCGGCGGTGCGCTGCTGGCCTCGATGAATACCGCCTCGGAATACGGTTTCGGCGCGGTGATCGCCGCCCTGCCCGGCTTCAAGCTGGTCGCCGATGCGCTGCACACGATCCCGAACCCGCTGCTCAACGAGGCGGTCACCGTCACCGCGCTGGCCGGCATCACCGGCTCGGCGTCCGGCGGCATGAGCATCGCCCTGGGCGCGATGGCCGAGACCTTCATCGCCAATGCGAACGCCGCCGGCATCCCGATGGAAGTGCTGCACCGGGTCGCCGCGATGGCCTCCGGCGGCATGGACACGCTGCCGCACAACGGCGCGGTGATCACCCTGCTGGCGGTGACCGGGTTGACCCACCGGCAGGCCTACAAGGACATCTTCGCCATCACCGTGATCAAGACGCTGGCAGTGCTGGTGGTGATCACCGCCTACTACCTCATCGGCGTGGTCTAGCAACCCAGGACAACGCAGGGCACGGTGTGCCCGCCTGCCCCCGCCGAGCGCGCATGAGCGGCTGACGCGGCAGTGCAGCAAGTTGCGCCATAAATCCGTATAATCGACGGGTTAATCCTTCTGATAACCCACGTGGTGGCTACAAGCGCCACCCGAGTGCTTTCCATGTCCATTGAAAAACTGCGCAATATCGCCATCGTCGCCCACGTCGATCACGGCAAGACCACGCTGGTCGATTGTCTGCTCAAGCAGTCCGGCACGCTCAACGAGCGCACCGTGCTGGCCGAGCGCGTGATGGACTCGAACGACCAGGAAAAGGAACGCGGCATCACCATCCTGGCGAAGAACACCGCCATCACCTGGCAGGGCAACCGCATCAACATCGTCGACACCCCGGGACACGCCGATTTCGGCGGCGAGGTGGAGCGCGTGCTGTCGATGGTCGACTCGGTGCTGATCCTGGTCGACGCGATGGACGGCCCGATGCCGCAGACCCGCTTCGTGACGCAGAAGGCGTTCGCGATGGGCTTCAAGCCGATCGTGGTGATCAACAAGGTCGACCGTCCGGGTGCCCGCCCGGAGTGGGTCGTCGAGCAGGTCTGGGACCTGTTCGATCGCCTGGGCGCCACGCCGGAGCAGATGGACTTCCCGATCGTCTACGCCTCGGCGCTGAACGGCTACGCCGGCCTCAACGACGACGTGCGCGAAGGCGACATGACCCCGCTGTACGAAGCGATCATGCAGCACGTGAGCAAGCCGGACGTCGATCCGGATGGTCCGTTCCAGATGCGCATCAGCCAGCTCGACTACAACAGCTTCGTCGGCGTGATCGGCATCGGCCGCATCCAGCGCGGCACCTTGAAGAAGGGCATGCCGGTCGCCGTGATCGATCGCCATGGCAAGAAGCGCCAGGGCAAGGTGATGCAGGTGCTGGGCTTCCTCGGCCTGGAGCGGATCGAGCAGGACAGCGCCGAGGCCGGCGACATCGTCGCGATCTCGGGCATCGCCGATCTCACCATCTCGGACACCATCTGCGCGCTGGATACCCCGGAAGCGCTGCCCGCGCTGACCGTGGACGAGCCAACGATCTCGATGACCTTCCAGGTCAACAACTCGCCGTTCGCCGGCAACAAGGACCTGTCCGGCGGCAAGTTCCTGACCAGCCGCCAGCTGCGCGAGCGGCTGGATCGCGAGCAGGTGCACAACGTGGCGCTGAAGGTCGAGCAAGGCTCCGACGCCGACAAGTTCCTGGTCTCCGGCCGCGGCGAGCTGCATCTGTCGGTGCTGATCGAGAACATGCGCCGCGAAGGCTACGAGCTGGCCGTGTCGCGCCCGGAAGTGATCATCAAGGAGATCGACGGCCAGAAGATGGAGCCGATCGAGCAGTTGGTGGTCGACGTGGAGGAAGTCCACCAGGGCGCCGTGATGGAACGGCTCGGCGTGCGCAAGGGCCAGCTGAAGAACATGGAGTCCGATGGCAAGGGCCGCGTGCGCCTGGATTACGAGATCCCGGCGCGTGGCCTGATCGGCTTCCAGAACCAGTTCAAGACCCTGACCCAGGGTTCGGGCCTGCTGTTCCACGTGTTCGACCACTACGGTCCGAAGGAAGAAGGCCAGATCGCCAAGCGCCTCAATGGCGTGATGATCGCCAACGCCGGCGGCACCACCCCCGCGTATTCGCTGGGGCCGCTGCAGGATCGCGGCAAGCTGTTCGCGGCCGAGGGCGACAACGTGTATGAAGGCCAGCTGGTCGGCATCCACGCCAAGGACAACGACCTCACCGTCAACGTGATCAAGCCCAAGCCGCTGACCAACATGCGCGCCTCGGGCAAGGACGATGCGATCCAGCTGACCCCGGCGATCAAGTTCACGCTGGAACAGGCGCTGGACTTCATCGACGACGACGAACTGGTCGAGGTCACCCCGAAGGAAATCCGCCTGCGCAAGAAGCACCTCACCGAGAACGATCGCAAGCGCGCCTCGCGCGGTTGAGTCGTCGCCCCCAGGTGATGAAACGGAAGGCCGCCGCAGGGCGGCCTTCTGCTGTCAGGCCGACGCAGTTTTCGCTTTCGCGCCCGTCACGCGCAACCCCGGCCGCTGCCGCGCCAGCTTGCGCAGCAGCTCGGCGAACGCCTGCAGGTCGTCGTGCCAGGGCGAGGCGTCGCGCCAGTACAAGGCAAGCTCGCGACCGGACGCCTGCCCTTTCAGCTTGGCCAGCACGATGTTCGGCATCGAGGCCAGCCGCTCGTGCGCCAGCGCGGGCACCAGCGCATAGCCACCGCGCAGGCTGACCAAAGCGGCCAGGCTTTCCAGGCTGACGTCCTGCACGTGGCCATGCTCGCCGCCGTCGCCCTCGAGGCCGTCGGCGTGGCTTTCGGCCATGAGCGTGGCCTCGGCGGGATCGAGCTGGTCCAGCGCGATGCTGCTCTGGCCGGCCAGCGGGTGGTCGGCGCGCAACATGAGTTCCCATGGCTCGAAGAACAGCGGGCGCGAGGCGATCCCGCTCACCGCCGCTGCCGGCGGTGCCAGCACCGCGTCGAGTTCGCCTTCGCTCAGGCGGCGCAACAGGCCGCGCGGCTTGCCCTCGGAAATGCCCAGCCGCGCGCCCGGGAAATGCTGCGGGAACGGCGCGATCAGGTGCGGCAACAGGTACGGCCCCAGCGAAGCCGGCACCCCCAGCCGCAGCTCGCCGCCGAAGGCGACTTCGCCGGCGCGGGCGACCTGCTGCAGGTGCTCGGCCGCAGCCAGTACCGCGTCGATCTGCTGCAGCAACCGCTGGCCGCCGGCGGTCGGCACGATCTTCCGGCCGCCGCGTTCGAACAGCGGCGCGCCCAAGGCCTGCTCGACCTTCTGCACCTGGTGCGACAACCCGGACGGGCTGATGTGCATCGCCCGCGCTGCGCTGTTGAAACTGCCGTGGCGATGCACCGCCTGCACCAGCGCGAGATCGCGCAGCGAGACGGCGGCCAGGCCCATCGAAATCATCGAATGCTGCATGTCATCAAAGGCGTTTGCGTGCGGTGGTCATGGGGCCCATCCTGTGCGGTGTTGCAGGCCACAGGCGTTGGCGCAGTGTACCCGCCGGCGCGACCCGACGACGCCCGCAAGCCATGCACACCGCCCTTCCGACGGCGGATCGGTTCGCGGCCTTGCGGGGTTTGGGCGATAATCGCGTTTTTGCCGGGCCGGCGACCTCCCCATCGCCATCGTTCAACCATCCCAGCCGCAGGATCAGCCAGGAGCAGCACCATGAAAGACACCTTTTCCGTACGCGACACCCTCGAGGTCAACGGCAGGAAATACGCCTTTGCCAGCCTGACCAAGCTGGGCCAGCGCTTCGACCTGAAGCGGCTGCCGTACTCGATGAAGATCCTGCTGGAAAACCTGCTGCGCCACGAAGACGGCCTCGACGTCACCGCGAAGGAAATCGAAGCGGTCGCCACCTGGGACTCGAAGAAGGAGCCGGATACCGAAATCGCCTTCATGCCGGCGCGCGTGCTGCTGCAGGACTTCACCGGCGTGCCCTGCGTGGTCGACCTGGCCGCGATGCGCGACGCGATGAAGGCCTTGGGCGGCGACCCCACCCTGATCAACCCGCTGTCGCCGGCGGAACTCGTCATCGACCACTCGGTACAGGTGGACGTGTTCGGCACCGCCGACGCGCTGGAGCGCAACGTCGATATCGAATTCCAGCGCAACCAGGCCCGCTACAGCTTCCTGCGCTGGGGCCAGAAGGCGCTGAGCGACTTCAAGGTGGTGCCGCCGCGCACCGGCATCGTGCACCAGGTGAACCTGGAGCACCTGGCCCGCGTGGTCATGGGCAGCGAAGTCGACGGCCAGCTGTGGGCGTACCCGGACACCGTGTTCGGCACCGATTCGCACACCACCATGATCAACGGCCTGGGCGTGCTGGGCTGGGGCGTGGGCGGCATCGAGGCGGAAGCCGCGATGCTGGGCCAGCCGTCGTCGATGCTGATTCCGCAGGTCGTCGGCTTCAAGCTGTCCGGCCGTCTGCCGGAAGGCGCCACCGCCACCGACCTGGTGCTCACCGTCACCCAGATGCTGCGCAAGCAGGGCGTGGTCGGCAAGTTCGTCGAGTTCTTCGGCCCGGGCCTGCAGCATCTGCCGCTGGCCGATCGCGCCACCATCGGCAACATGGCGCCGGAGTACGGCGCCACCTGCGGCATCTTCCCGATCGACGCCGAATCGCTGAAGTACCTGCGCCTGTCCGGCCGCAGCGACGAGCAGGTCGCGCTGGTCGAGGCCTACGCCAAGGCGCAGGGCCTGTGGCACGACGAAAACAGCGCGCACGCCGAATTCACCGCCACGCTGGAGCTGGACCTGGCCGCCGTCAAGCCGTCGATGGCCGGCCCCAAGCGCCCGCAGGACCGCGTATTGCTGACCGACGTGAAGCAGAACTATCGCGACAACCTCGGCAGCACGATCAGCAAGCGCAATGGTGCCGAAGCGCGTTTCGCCAACGAGGGCGGCGGCACCGCCGTCGGTCACGACAAGAGCGAGGCGGCGCCCGGCCAGCATGTGTCGATGAACGGTCGGAGCTTCCACGTCAACGACGGTTCCGTGGTCATCGCGGCGATCACCTCGTGCACCAACACCTCGAACCCGGCGGTGATGCTGGCCGCCGGTCTGGTGGCGAAGAAGGCCGCCGCCAGGGGCCTGAAGACCAAGCCTTGGGTGAAGACCTCGCTGGCACCGGGCTCCAAGGTGGTCACCGACTACCTCGAAAAGACCGGCCTGCTGACCGAACTGGACAAGCTCGGCTTCTACCTGGTCGGCTACGGCTGCACCACCTGCATCGGCAACTCCGGGCCGCTGCCGCAGGAAATCAGCAAGGCGATCAGCGACGGCGACCTCACCGTCGGCGCGGTGATCTCCGGCAACCGCAACTTCGAGGGCCGCGTACACGCCGAAGTGAAGATGAACTACCTGGCTTCGCCGCCGCTGGTGGTCGCCTACGCGCTGGCCGGTTCGCTCGACGTCAACCTGAGTACCGATCCGCTAGGCCAGGGCGCCGATGGCAAGGATGTCTTCCTCAAGGACATCTGGCCGACCAATCAGGAAATCAGCGACCTGATGGCGGGCGCGGTTACCTCGGACATGTTCCGCAAGAACTACGCCGACGTGTTCAAGGGCGACGAGCGCTGGAGTTCGATCGACTCGCCGGACGGCGACCTGTACGCGTGGGACGAAGCGTCCACCTACATCAAGAACCCGCCCTACTTCGACGGCATGACCATGACGCTGACCCCGGTCGAGGACATCCACGCCGCACGCTGCCTGGGCCTGTTCGGCGACTCGATCACCACCGACCACATCTCGCCGGCCGGCGCGATCAAGAAGGACTCCCCGGCCGGGCGTTTCCTGATCTCGCGCGGCGTGCAGCCGGTCGACTTCAACTCCTACGGCTCGCGCCGCGGCAACGACGACGTAATGGTGCGCGGCACGTTCGCCAACATCCGCATCAAGAACCAGTTGCTGGATGGCGTGGAAGGCGGCTTCACCCGCCACATCCCCAGCGGCGGGCAGATGTCGATCTACGACGCGGCGATGAAGTACAAGGAAGAGAAGACCCCGCTGGTGGTCTTCGCCGGCAAGGAATACGGCACCGGCTCGTCGCGTGACTGGGCCGCCAAGGGCACCCTGCTGCTGGGCATCAAGGCGGTGATCGCCGAGAGCTTCGAGCGCATCCACCGCTCCAACCTGGTCGGCATGGGCGTGCTGCCGTGCACGTTCAAGGATGGCGAGAACGCAAAATCGCTGGGCCTGACCGGCAACGAGACGTTCGACATTACCGGCCTCGACAACGGCAACTCGAGGAACGCCACCGTCACGGCCACCGCCGCCGATGGCAGCAGGAAGCAGTTCAGCGTAAACGTGATGCTGCTGACCCCGAAGGAGCGCGAATTCTTCCGTCACGGCGGCATCCTGCAGTACGTGCTGCGTCAGCTGGCCGGCAAGAAGGCCGCCTGAATTTCGGCGTGACTCCTGCAACGAAAACCGCCCCGGATTCCGGGGCGGTTTTCGTGAGAGCCTCCACGAATCGTTACAGCGAATGTTTCCAGCTGGCCGTATAGCAACGCCATTCGCCATCTTCCTTGCGCCACGCGGACTCGACCTGGTACAGGCCCAACTGGTCGGGCAGCAGGCGGCCGCCGCTGGTCAGCGTGACCGTGAAGGTCGCCACCATCCGTTCGCCACGCGGCTCGATCGATACCGGCCCCATGGTCACGCCGACGTGCTCGCCGCGCAGCGACAGCAGCCGGATCATGCCGGTCAGCCCGCGCCGGTCCAGCTGCCCTGCATTGCCGTCGAAATCCTCGCTCAGCGAGGCGCCCACATCACCGGCCGAACCCGCTTCGGCCGCTTGCGCGACCGACGCGATGGCTGCGCGCACCTGCTCCTCGTCCGGTGTGCGCCGGCACGCCGACAGCGCCAGCGACAACAGCGCGAGAGCGATCCACAGGCAGACGGTTTTTCTCGGTGCATTCATCGACGGAACTCGCTGCAGTGCGGCTTGCCGCTATACGCGGGCGTATGCTCCAATCCACTGGCACATGGCCCATGATGGACGCTGACGCCATCGCGATTCCATCATCTGATCCATCGTCATCGACAAAAACTAGGGAACCCAAGCATGAGCAACGAACGTCCCTGGCTGGATCACTATCCAGCCGGTGTGCCCGAACAGATCGACGTCAACCAATATGCTTCGGTGCCGGCAGTACTTGAGGAAGTGTTCACCCGCTTCCGTGACCGCCCGGCGTTTGCCAGTTTCGGTCGCCAGCTCAGCTACGGCCAGATCGACGAGATGAGCCGCCAGTTCGCCGGCTACCTGACCGGCGTGCTCAAGCTCGGCAAGGGCGATCGCATCGCGATCATGATGCCGAACGTACTGCAGTACCCGATCGCCCTGTTCGGCGCGCTGCGGGCCGGCCTGGTGGTGGTCAACACCAACCCGATGTACACCGCGCGCGAACTCAAGCACCAGCTCGAAGACGCCGGCGCCAAGGCGATCGTGGTGCTGGACAACTTCGCCGGCACCTTGCAGCACGTGGTGGCCGAGGCCCAGGTACAGCATGTCATCACCACCGGCATCGGCGACCTGCTCGGCTTCCCCAAGGGGCCGCTGATCAACTTCGTGCTGAAGCACGTGAAGAAGATGGTGCCCGCGTTCGACCTGCCGCAGGCCGTGCGCTTCCGCGACGCGCTGGCGCGCGGCGCGGCGCATCCGCTGCAGCCGGTGACGCTGACCCACGACGACATCGCCTTCCTGCAATACACCGGCGGCACCACCGGCGTGGCCAAGGGGGCGATGCTGACCCACGGCAACATGGTGGCGAACATGCTGCAGGCCGCCGCCTGGATCGGCACCGACCTGGTCAAGCCCGGCGAAGAGGTGATCATCACCGCGCTGCCGCTGTACCACATCTTCTCGCTGACCGCGAACGGCCTGGTGTTCATACGCCTGGGCGGCCTCAACTGGCTGATCACCAACCCGCGCGACATGCCCGGCTTCGTCAAGGAACTGCGCAAGTCCGGCTTCACCGCGATGACCGGCGTCAACACGCTGTTCAACGGCCTGCTCAACACGCCCGGTTTTTCCGAACTGGATTTCTCGAAGCTGCACCTGACCCTGGGCGGCGGCATGGCGGTGCAACGGGCCGTGGCCGAACGCTGGAAGAAGATCACCGGCTGCACCCTGGCCGAGGCCTACGGGCTGACCGAGACCTCGCCGGCGGTGTGCATCAACCCGCTCGACCTCAAGGAATACAACGGCTCGATCGGCCTGCCGGTACCGTCCACCGACGTGGCGATCTGGTCGGAGGACGGCACGCCGCTGCCGACCGGCGAGGTCGGCGAACTGATGGTGCATGGCCCGCAGGTGATGAAGGGCTACTGGAACCGCCCGGACGAGACCGCCAAGGTGCTCGGCGCCGACGGCTGGCTGCACACCGGCGACATCGCGAAGATGGACGCGAACGGCTACTTCTACATCGTCGACCGCAAGAAGGACATGATCCTGGTGTCCGGCTTCAACGTGTACCCGAACGAGGTCGAGGACGTGGTGATGGCACACCCCGGCGTGCTCGAGGTGGCTGCGGTCGGCGTGCCCGACGAGCATTCCGGCGAGGTGGTGAAGCTGTTCGTGGTGCGCAAGGACCCGAACCTCACCGAGGAAGCGCTCAGGCAGTTCTGCCGCGAGAACCTCACCGGCTACAAGCGGCCCAAGCTGATCGAGTTCCGCGACAGCCTGCCGAAGAGCAACGTGGGCAAGATCCTGCGCCGCGAACTGCGCGACGAGAAAAAAACCTCCGCCTGAGGGCTTCCCCGCAAACAGAAACGCCCGCGTCATGCGGGCGTTTTCCTGTGGGCGATGGTCAGCCGCTCAGCCGTCCTTCCAGTACTCCAGGATGTCGGCGTAACCGCCCAGCAGGTTCCACAGCGGCACCTCCTTGTCCTCGGGAATGCGGCTGTACGAAAAACCGATGTGATGATCGGAGATGCGCGCCACCACGGCCCCGAGGTGGATATGCAGGTTGTTCCCGAAGATCATGTCGAGCACCCAGCTCTGTCCGACCTGGCCCGACCAGCCCAACGGGCGGCGCAGCAGGGCGCCGGTAGCCGAGATATCCACCAGTTCGGTCGGATGCGACTCGCCGTTGCTGCTCATCAGCACCGTCGTCTCGATCTGCATGCGCGCCGGACGCAACTGCTCCGGTCCACCGCCATCCTGCCCGTTTTTGTCGATTGCCATCGGTTCCACCACCTGTCTGCGCTTGCGCCCGGCAAGAGCGCCGTGTTCAACATCATCCTGAAATCTTTCTGCCGCATCCTTCGCTGACAACGCCGTTGCGCCACGTCGGTCGGGATTGTCAACCGTTGCCAAGCAATCGCCGTGCCACCCCGCCCGGCTGCCTCGTCGGGCGGCGTTGCCAGCGCAGCCCGGCCACATGGCGATGCGCGTTCGGGCCAAACCCCGCAGCACGCTCGCGCCGTCAGCATATCGTCCATGGTGCCGTTCACGGTCGACGAGTGCGACGTCGGCGCCGACCCGACCCATTTCGACACATTAGGTCACATGCCGCCCTTTACGTACCGGACGCATCGATTTTTCCCGGCACAATCCACGTAATTGTGCCCGACGAGAATACCTGCCCGAAACAGGCAGGCGCACCGGATCGTCATGGCCGCCAACCGCGGCGGCATCAGTCGACCCGCGCTGGACTTGATGCCGGCTAACCGCTACTCTTGACCCACGCGTGGCTCCATGGAAAATGTTTGCCGAGCACTTCCGGCACCCTTGGCGTCCATTCGATCGCTCTCGAACCGACCAGTGAACAGCCGGTGGCGTCGTTTCCCGCCCTCCCTGGCTTGGCGTCGTAGCCGTGGCTGAGAACCCGCAGCGGGCGCGCGATGGTCGCTGGCGACCTGCCTGACCGAACCACCATCGAGTGGCTTCGTCATGCCGTCGTGACGATGGCGTCCGCCGCGCCTCGACCGAACAAGTGTGAAGAACGCAGTACCCCGGGAATGCCGCCTCACCGCCGTGTTCCGAGTACGGACATCCCAATGCCGTGTCGGCTTGTGAATGACTCCGATCATGTTGAACGCACTGCCAGCCGCTGAAGACGGCCCCATGACATGCATTGATGAGCACTGAGCCCGTCGAGCCACCGAGCCCGGTTACCGCACCGCAGGACGCGTTTGCGTCGGTACCTCAACAGCAGGAAATGCCGCTGGCCATCGTGCGCGGCCAGCCGATGCTGCAGATGCCGCAGGATCTGTACATCCCGCCGGACGCACTCGAGGTGATCCTGGAGGCGTTCGAAGGCCCGCTGGACCTGCTGCTGTACCTGATCCGCCGGCAGAACCTGGACATCCTGGATATCCCGGTCGCCGAGATCACCCGGCAGTACATGACCTACATCGAGTTGATGCGGGACGTGATGCGGCTGGAGTTGGCCGCCGAATACCTGCTGATGGCCGCGATCCTGGCCGAGATCAAGTCGCGACTGCTGCTGCCGCGGCCGCCGGCCGAGGAAGGGCTGGAAGAGGATCCCCGTGCCGAACTGGTACGGCGTCTGCAGGAGTACGAGCGTTTCAAGCGCGCCGCCGAGGACATCGAGGCCATGCCCCGGCTGGAGCGCGACAGCGTGGTGGTGCATGCCGACGTGGGCGAACGCAACGTGATCAGGTTGCCGCCGCCGCTGGAGCTGACCGAGCTGCTGCTGGCACTGAAGGACGTGATGCACCGGGCCGAACTGTTCGGGCATCACGCGATCAAGCGCGAGGCGCTCAGCGTGCGCCAGCGCATGGGCGAACTGCTGAGCCGGCTCGACGACAGCAGCTTCCACCGCTTCGAGAGCCTGTTCGATCCCACGGAAGGCCGCCTGGGCATCGTGGTGACGTTCCTGGCGATGCTGGAGCTGGCCAAGGAAATGCTGGTCGAGATCGTCCAGGAAGAGCCGCTGGCGCCGATATACGTGAAAGCGAAGGTGAGCCACGCCGAAGAACCCGTCGACGCACCGGCGGACGACGCACAAGCGGGCGAATCGGCACTGACCGAATCGTCCGGCGAATGAACGACATCCACTGAGCGGTACCGATCAAACCGGCATCCGAACCCAAGGTTATGCAGATCGAGCAACTCAAACCCATCATCGAGGCCGCCCTGCTGGCCTCCACCCAGCCGATGACCGTGCAGCAGCTGGGCGAGCTGTTCGGCGAGGCCGACGACGTCAACCGCGAGCAGATCGCCAAGGCGCTGGAGGCGCTGGCCGAGGACTGCAGCGGCCGCGGCATCGAGCTGAAGGAAGTGGCTTCCGGCTTCCGCTACCAGGTGCGCCAGGACGTGCACCCGTGGATCTCCCGGATGTGGACCGAGCGGCCCAGCCGCTATTCGCGCGCGCTGCTGGAAACGCTGGCGCTGATCGCCTACCGCCAGCCGATCACCCGTCCCGAGATCGAGCAGATCCGCGGCGTGGTGGTGTCCTCCAACATCATCAAGACGATGGAGGAGCGCGAGTGGATCCGCGTCGTCGGTTACCGCGACGTGCCCGGCAAGCCGGCGCTGTTCGGCACCACCCGCGCATTCCTCGACTACTTCAACCTGAAATCGCTGGACCAGTTGCCGCCGTTGTCGGAAATCCGCGACATGGAAGACCCGCAACTGCGCTTCGAGCCGGATCCCCTGCCCGCCCGCATCGTGCGCGACCTGCCGATCGATCCGGATGAGGAAGTACCGGAGGAGAACGGCCCGGTCGATGCGGAAACCGATGGCAGCGACATCGAATACCTGGCATCCGCGGATGCCGACGACAGCGACATCACGACCGCCGCCGACGCGCCGGTCATCACATCCGAATCCGGCGACGCAGGCTCCGATCCGAGCCTGCCCGCCGAGACCCTGACAACCACTGCCGACGAGGCAGCGAACCCCGCCGCGGACGTCGAACCCGACACCGCCGAGCAAGATCCCGAGGAGTACCGCGCATGAATGCGCCGCAAAAATCCGTTTTATCCCTGAAGCGCGAACCGCGCGCCGACAGCGACGCCCCCGCCCTGGAAGAGCGCCTGCACAAGGTGCTGGCCAACGCCGGCCTCGGCTCGCGCCGCATGCTCGAACAGCGCATCCAGTCCGGCGAAGTCGAACTGAATGGCGCACCTGCCGAAATCGGCATGAGCGTGAAGGCCGGCGACCGCGTGGTCATGGACGGCAAGCAGTTCGTCGTCGCCACCGACAGCCGCGACGACACCGAAGTGCTGGTCTACCACAAGCCCGAAGGCGTACTGACCACCCGCGACGACCCGGAAGGCCGCCCCACCGTGTTCGAACAGCTGCCGCGCCTGAAAGGCGCGCGCTGGGTCGCCGTGGGCCGGCTCGACATCAACACTACCGGCCTGCTGCTGCTGACCACCGACGGCGAACTGGCCAACAGCCTGATGCACCCGAAGAGCGGCATCGAACGCGAATACCTGTGCCGCGTGCACGGCGAAGTGCCCGACGAGATCATCGAACGGCTCAAGGCCGGCGTGGAGCTGGAAGACGGCCCCGCCCGCTTCGACGAGATCGCAGTGATCAGCCGCGGCGGCAGCCACAGCTGGTTCCGCGTGGTGATCCGCGAAGGCCGCAACCGCGAAGTACGCCGGTTGTGGGATTCCCAGGGCTTCCTGGTCAGCCGCCTCAAGCGCATCCGCTACGGCAAGATCGAGCTGCCGCGCAACCTGCGCCGCGGCGAGTGCGAAGCGCTCGACGCGGAAAGCGTCAAGCAGCTGCGCCAGACCACCGGCCTCGGCGCGCCGCAGCCGGTGTTGACGCTGAGCCCGGTGCTGCACCAGCGCCGCGCCAATCGCAGCGTCACCGAATACCGCCCCGAACGCGGCAGCAGCACCGCCTGGACCGGCGGCCAGGACGAGGCACGCGAACTGCGCGCCTATGACCGCATCCGCGAAGAACCCACCCGCGGCCGCAAGCCGCCGCGCCGCGACGGCAAGGAAGTCAACGGCAACCTGGCCCGCCCCGAACGTGGCGCAGCCGCTGGCCGCCACGGTGGCAAGGGCCGGCGCGTGGCGCCGGGCCAGGAACTGCCGTCGGTACGCACCTGGTTCGCCGGTGAAAGCCGTGACGGCGGCGGTCGTCCCGGCGCACCGCGCGGCAACACCGGCGGCGCGGCCGGCAACCGCCGGCCGGCTGGCGGCAAGCCGTTCGGCGCACGCAGCGGCGGCGGCGAAGGCCGCGCTGCCGGCACTCCGTACAGCGGCTTCGGTGGCGAGTCGCGTGGCCCCGGCCTGGGCGGCAACCGCGCACCGGGCGGCAATCGTGGCGCTCGCCCGCAGGGCGGCGGCCAGGCCCAGGGCAATCGCGCGCATGGCAACCCGGCACGGCCGCAGGGCCAAGGCGGCAATCGCCCCGGCGGCCGACCGCAGGGCCAGGGCGGCAACCGTCCGCAAGGCGGTTCCCGTCACGGTGGTCCGGCCGGCGGTCGTCCGCCGGGTCGCGGCGGCAATCGTTCGGGCAATCGCTGAGCCACGGCCTGGCCATGGAAGGCGACCGAAAGATGGCGCGCATCTACCACAACAACCGTTGCTCCAAGTCGCGCGCCACGCTGGCGCTGCTGGAGGAACACGGTGGCGAAGTCGAGGTGGTCAACTACCTCGATACGCCGCCGAGCGCAGCCGAACTGGCGATGTTGCTGAAACAACTGGGGATGACCGCGCGCCAGCTGCTGCGCACGAATGAAGCGGAGTACCAGGCGCTCGGCCTGGACAATCCCGCGCTCGACGACGCTGACCTGATCGCCGCCATGGTGGCGCATCCGAAGCTGATCGAGCGCCCGATCGTCGTGGCCAATGGCAAGGCCGTGCTCGGCCGACCACCGGAAGCGGTGCTGGCGATCCTCTGAGCCGGCCGTGGGTTCCCGACAAAAAAAGCCGCCCATGGGCGGCTTTTTTTGTCGTCCACGACGAAGCGTGGATCAACCCGGATCGAGCGAGAACGCGTCGGCATCCATCCACGCCGGGAAGCGTTCGCGATGCACGAGCAGCGGTGCGGGGTCCAGCGTGATCGTCACCACCTGCTCCTGCGCGCCCAGCTCCACCAGCGGCTCGCCGACCGGATCGATCACCGCGCTGTCGCCGGCATAGGGGATCTCGTTGCCGTCCACGCCGATGCGGTTCACCCCGACCACGTAGCCGAGGTTCTCGACCGCCCGCGCACGCAGCAGCGTGCGCCAGGGTTGCCGGCGCGGCGCCGGCCAGTTCGCCACGAACAGGGCCAGGTCGTAATCCATGCCGCCATTCGCCGAAGCCATGCGGCGATTGCGCAGCCACACCGGGAAGCGCAGGTCGTAGCAGACCTGCGGCAGGATGCGCCACCCCTTGAGTTCCACGATCAGGCGCCGACTGCCGCTGCCGTAGCGGGTGTGCTCGCCGGCCATGCGGAACAGGTGGCGCTTGTCGTACTGCTCGAAGCTGCCGTCCGGCCGCACCCACAGCAGGCGGTTGTAGACGACGCCGTCCTCGCGGATCGCCAGGCTGCCGCAGATCACCGCATCCACCTCGACCGCCAGCGCGCGCAGCCAGGCCACGCCCTCGCCGTCCATGCTGTCGGCGCTGGCCTGGATGTCGTTGCTGAAACCGGACAGGAAGGTCTCCGGCAGCACGATCAGGTCGCTGCCGGTGGCCTGGCGCACCAGCGCGCCGTAGTAGTCGCGGTTCGCCGGCGCGTCGTGCCAGCGGGTGGCGCCCTGCACCAGCGAAACGCTCAGAGGTTGCATGCTCACAGCCGGCATAGCCGCTCCGCCGCCGCTTCCATCGTGGCGTCGCTCTTGGCGAAACACAGCCGCAGCAGGCGCGTCTCCGGCGCGCGCTCATAAAACGGCGACAACGGGATCGCCGCCACGCCGGCGTGTTCGACCAGCCACTTGCTGAAGGCCAGGTCGCCCTCGTCGCGGATGGCCGAATAGTCGACCAGCTGGAAGTAACCGCCCGGCACGTCGAGCAGCTTGAAGCGCGACGGCGCCAGCAGCGCGCGGAAGCGGTCGCGCCTGGCCTGGTAGAACGCCGGCAACTCCAGGTAGTGCTGCGGCGTGCTGGCCATGAACTCGGCGAATGCCACCTGCGCCGGATGGAAGGTGCAGAACGTGAGGTACTGGTGCACCTTGCGGAACTCGGCGGTCAGCGCAGCCGGTGCCACCGCGTAACCCACCTTCCAGCCCGTGCAGTGATAGGTCTTGCCGAACGAGGAGATCACGATGCTGCGCCCGGCCAGTTCCGGATGGCGCAGCACGCTCTCATGCTGCGCGCCGTCGTAGACGATGTGTTCGTACACTTCGTCGGACAGCACCACGATGCCGGTATCGCGCACGATCGCCGCCAGCTCCTCCAGGTCGGCCGACGACAGCACCGCGCCGGACGGATTGTGCGGGCTGTTGATCATGATCATGCGCGTCTTCGGCGTCACCGCATCGCGCACGCGCTGCCAGTCGATTGCGAACGCCGGCACGGTCAGCGGGATATGCACCGCGCGCGCGCCCTGCAGCTCGATGGCAGGCTCGTAGCAGTCGTAGGCCGGATCGAACACGATCACCTCCTCGCCCGCGCGTACCGTCGCGGCGATCGCCGCGAAGACCGCCTCGGTGGCGCCGGAGGTGAGCGTGATGTCGGTATCGACATCGAGCTTGCGGCCATAAAGCTTTTCGGTCTTCAGCACGATCTGCTCGCGCAGGGCGGCGATGCCGTGCATCGGCGCGTACTGGTTGCGGCCCTCGTTCATGGCGCGGCTCAGCGCATCGCGCAGCCCTTGCGGCGGCTCGAAGTCGGGGAAACCCTGGCCCAGGTTGACCGCCTTGTGCTCCAGCGCGAGCTGGCTCATCACGCTGAAGATGGTGGTGCCGACTTTGGGGAGCTTGGTAGCGATCATCATTTGGCCGTATAAATGTCCGTAAAACCGGCAGCGTACTGCATCGGGGCCACCGTGCGCATCACGTCGACGGAAGTTCGGCCAGCGGGCGCTGCTTGCACTGCTCGTGTTTCAGCAGGGTCGTTGCCGGCAGCCGCTCGGCCAGGAAGTCGACCAGCGCGCGCACGCCGGGCAGCATGCCTCGCCGGCTGGGATACACGAAGTGCATGGTGCCTTCGGGCACGCTCCACTCCGGCAGCACCACTTCGAGCTCGCCGCGGGTGATCGCCGGCGCGCAGACGAACTCCGGCAGCAACGCCACGCCCATGCCGCGGCGGGCAGCCTCCAGCAGTACCGCGAAGTCGCCGGTGATCAGGCGCGCCTGGACCTCGACATTGACCTGCCCGCCATTCGCACCGATCAGCTCCCACACTTGCGCGCCTTCGTGCTCGCGCATCGACAGCGCCGGCAGCTTGGCCAGGTCCTCCGGCGTGGCCGGCCGGCCCCGGGTTTTCAGCAAGGCAGGGCTTGCCACCAGCTTGGTACGCGACTGGCCGAATGTGCGGATCACCAGGTTCGCATCCGTATCCAGCTTGTTGCGCACGCGAATCGCCAGGTCGTAACCCTCGCCGATCACGTCGACCCGGCGGTCACTGGACAGCACGCGCACCTGCATCTTCGGGTACAGCGCGAGGAAATCCGGCAGCACGTACGCCACCACCGTCTGCGCCAGCGATACCGGGCAACTCAGGCGCACCATGCCACGCGGCTCGGCGCGCAATTCATCCACCGCGTCCTGCGCCGCCTGCGCCTCTTCCAGCACGGCGCGGCAATGCGCGTAGAAGCGCTCGCCGACCTCGGTCACCACGAAACGCCTCGTGGTCCGCTGCAGCAGGCGCACGCCCAGCCGCTCTTCCAGTTGGGCCACGCGCTTGCTCAGGCGCGACTTCGGTACGCCCAGCGCGCGGCCGGCCGCGGAAAAGCCGCCGTGCTCGACCACCGCGGCGAAGAAGTACAGATCGTTGAGATCCTGCAGGGCACCGCTCAATACCGTCATGATCGTTTCCATTGAAGAACGATAAGTTCGACAACTGCCATCTTGTCGACGCATTGTTCCAAATATATCCTGACCAGCCAGCTCAAGGCACGATCGGGACGCTGGTCGCCAGGGCCGCCTGATCCAGCCTGCCCCGGCAAACGCCCTCGTCATGCTGACAAGGGCGTTTGCCGTCATGCAGCGGACCGCCATGCTGGAAAGACCGCGCGCGGACCGACACACTGCGGATTCGTCCGTCACAGGAATCCGTGCATGAAACGTTCGCTACGTCTGTCCCTGCTCGCCCTGCTGGCGCTGCTGGCGCTGGCGCCGGCCGTGCAGGCCGCCGACCTGCTGGTCGACAACGTCAACGGCTACACACTGGACAGCCACGGCAAGCTGCAGCATTTCCAGGCGCTGCTGGTCGACCAGGGCAAGGTGGTCGCCACCGGCAGCCATGCCGAACTGGCCAGCCGCGCCGGCGACGCCAGAATCATCGACGGCCACGGCAAGACCCTGCTGCCCGGCCTGATCGACGCCCACGGCCATGTGCTGGAACTTGGCTACGCGCGCAACAACGTCGAGCTTGCCGGCACGAAGTCGCTGGACGAGGCGCTGGCGAAGGTGAAGGCCTATGCGACGGCGCACCCCGAGGCGAAGTGGATCCTCGGCAGCGGCTGGAACCAGGAAATCTGGAAGCTCGGCCGCTTCCCCACCGCGAAGGTACTCGACACCGCGGTCGCCGACCGCCCGGTCTGGCTGAGCCGCGTCGACGGCCACGCCGGCTGGGCCAACAGCGCCGCCATCGAGCTGGCCGGCGTCGACAAGGCCAGCAAGGACCCCAGCGGCGGGCGCATCGAACGCGATGCCGGCGGCAATCCCGCCGGCGTCTTCGTCGACGGCGCCACCGCGCTGATCAACGCGAAGGTGCCGCCGCCGACCCCGCAGCAGAAGGTCGCCGCGCTGGATACCGCGCTGGCCGAGATGGCCAGCGTCGGCCTCACCGGCGTCGGCGACGCCGGCATCGACCTGGCCAACTACCAGCTGTATCGGCAGTACGCCGACCAGCACAAGCTGACCGCGCGCATCTACGCGATGATCCGGGGCACCGGCGACGACTTCGACACGATCAGCAAGGACGGCCCGCTGATCGGCTACGGCAACGACTTTCTCACCGTGCGCACGGTCAAGCTGTTCGCCGACGGCGCGCTGGGCAGCCGCGGTGCGGCGATGCTCGCGCCCTACTCCGACGACCCGCACAACCGCGGCCTGCTGTTCCTGAAGCCTGCAGAACTGACCGCGGACATCGGCAAGGCGCTGGGAAAGGGCTATCAGGTCGCCATTCACGCGATCGGCGACCACGCCAACCGCGAGGTGCTGGGCAGCTACGCAGCGGCCTACAAGACCCATCCCGACGGCATCGCGCTGCGCAACCGCATCGAGCATGCGCAGATCGTTTCGCTCGAGGACATCCCGCGCGTCGTGCCGCTGCGGCTGATCGCCTCGATGCAGCCGACCCACGCCACCTCCGACATGAACATGGCGGAAGACCGCATCGGCCACCAGCGGATCAAGGGAGCCTACGCCTGGCAGCGCTTCCTCAAGCAGGGCACGATCGTCGCCGGCGGCTCGGATTTCCCGGTGGAATCGCCGAACCCGTTCTACGGGCTGTACTCGGCGATCACCCGCGAGGATCACGCCGGCCAGCCGCCGGGCGGCTGGTATCCGGACCAGGACATGACGCCGACCGAGGCGCTGCGCGCGTTCACCCTCGACGCGGCCTACGCGGAGCATGCGGAAAAGACCTTGGGCACGCTGGAGCCGGGCAAGTGGGCCGACTTCATCCTGGTCGACCACGATATCTTCAAGGACCCCGCGCGCAGGATCTGGAACACGAAGGTGCTGCAGACCTGGGTCGGCGGCAAGCAGGTGTACGCGGCGAAAGATTGAACGGGTAACGCCACTCGACACAAGGCCGGCTCGCAGCCGGCCTTGTGTCGTTGTGGATCAATCCGGGCCCTTCGACTTCGCCGCTGCGCGGCCTAGGAGCCTGTCGGACTTTGGCCGGTCGGTCTGCAAATCCGCCTGTGCGGTCCCTATTTCCGTCGCTTCTTGGCCCATAGAACCACTATGGGCCGGCGAATCGCCGAAAATCGGTCCTCGCACAGCCGAATTTTCGACTCGACCGCCAAAGCCCGACAGGCTCCTAGATCGTCGAGGTCTTGCCGCCGTCCCTCGGGATGATCGCGCCGGTGACATAGCTGGCGCGGGCCGAGGCCAGGAACACCGCCACGTCGGCGATCTCCGCCGGCTCCGCCATGCGGCCCGGCGGAATGCCGGGCTCGCCTGACCCTATAGGCCATCAGTCATGTTGCGAAATCGCATTTCGCCTGTTGACGGCTCAAAGTTCAGTGTTATAGTTCACTACAACACCACTCAACGAGATCACTAAGGAGGCCCGTCATGAAAGCACAGAACCTGATCGCCAGCGTCGCCGCCGTCCTGTTCACCTTCGCCAGCAAAACCGAACCAGTAAGTAGACAT
>CAVPQF010000077.1:0-11963 GCA_963707225.1 uncultured Gammaproteobacteria bacterium | reverse complement strand
CCGTCCATGCAGACGCTGGCGATGCTGGACTGGCGCATCTACCGCTTCATGAACTGGAGCATGTTGATCAGCGGCTTCGCCTACTGGTCGCTGGTGCTGGACCACCGGTCGCACCCGCCGGGGCGGATGACTGCCGGCCTGCGTGTGCTGTCGCCGGCGCTCACGATGACGCCGCAGATCATCGCAGGCGCGATCATCACGTTCTCCAGGACCGACCTGTACCCGATCTTCGAGATCTGCGGCCGCGCGTTCACCTTCAACGTGCTGACCGGCCAGCTGATCGGCGGCGTGATCATCTGGGTGCCGTCGGCGCTGGTGGAGTCGATCGGCGGCCTGATGGCGCTGCGCATGTGGCTGCGGCTGTCACGCAATGGCCGGTTGCCGCGCAAGCCGCCGCGTCGGCCCGTGGCCCGTCGTGCGGCCACGGGCGATGCGGTCGTGCCGGATTGAGGGTTTCATCGCGGCTCAGTGGCCGTGCGGCATCGCGTCGTGGTCCATCGCCGGCATCGCGTGATCGGCGGGCTCATCGCCGGCGTCCAGCGCATTCGCCGGGCGCGCGATGAAATCGGTAGTCAGCGTGCTGCCGTCGCCGAACTGCAGCGTCAGCGTGACGGTGTCGCCCGGTTTCACCGGTGCCTTCGGCTGCATCAGCATCAGGTGGTAGCCGGCCGGCGCCAGCTCCGCCTTGCCGTGCGCGGGCACGTTCAGCGCGTCGACCATGCTCATGCGGCTCATGCCGCCCTCGCGCGAGCTCTGGTGCAGCATCACTTCCGCATAGACCGTGCTGCCGGCGCCGCGCAACGCGACCGGCTGTCCGCCGTCGTTTTCCAGCGTGACATAGGCGCCGGCCGGCAGCGTGCCGGGCAGCACGCGGATCCAGGCGTGGCTGGCGCGGATGTGGTCGGCGTCGGTGGCGTGGGCGCCACTGGCCAGCAGCAGGCCGGACAGCAGCAACGACAGGGTGGCTGACTTCATGTGGGACGGTTTCATGGGGTGGCTCCGGTGTCGAGCAGCAGGTGCAGGTCGTGCACGAGGTCGTCCTGCGAGGCGGATGGCGTGGCCAGTACGCGGGCGCGGCCGTCGCGGTCGAACACGTAGATCGCCGAGCTGTGGCTGACTTCGTAGGCGCCGTCGGCGGAGCTGGGCTCGCGGGTGAATGCGGAGCGGTAGCGCTTGCTCAGCGCTTCGACCGCGCGGGCGTTGCCGGTGAGGCCGACGGCGCGCGGGTCGAACGCGTTGACGTAGGCGTGCATGATCGCCGGCGTGTCGCGCGCCGGGTCGACGCTGACGAACAGGATCCGCGCGCCGTCGGCCAGCGGTCCCAGCCGCTGCATCACCACATGCAGCTGCGCCAGGGTCAGCGGGCAGACGTCGGGGCAATGGGTGTAACCGAAGTACAGTACCGCCACCTTGCCGCGGTAGTCGGCGCCGGTGACCGCCTTGCCGCTGTCGTCGGTGAGCTTGAAGTCGAGGTCGGGCATGTGCCCGCTGATGTTGGTCAGCCGGAACGGCAGCGGTTCGCCGCGGTGGCAGCCGCCCAGCAGCAGGCCGGTGGCAAGCAGCAGGAGCAGCAGGGCGGGGCGCAGCCAGTGGCGGGGCTTCATGCGAGAATCCTGGGTCTTCATCCGTTCAAGCATACGACACCGGCCGCATGGCCGGGTTCGCCAGCCCAGGGAATACACGCACGATGCGACAACCTGTCAGTACCCGCGTCGCCCTGTTGATCGGCATCACCGGCGCCAGCGCGGTGCTGCTGGGCGCCTTCGGCGCGCATGCGCTGCGCGGCGTGCTCGATGCCCGTGGCGCCGAGTTGTGGCATACGGCGGTGAACTACCACGCATGGCACGCGCTGGCGCTGGCCGTGGCGGCCGGGCTGGGGCGCGACCGCAGCGGGCGTGTCGCGATGGCGGCGTTCGTCGTCGGTATCGTGCTGTTCAGCGGCAGCCTGTACGCACTGGCGCTGGGTGCGCCGCGCTGGGTCGGGATCATCACGCCGTTCGGCGGGCTCGCCTTCGTTGCCGGCTGGCTCGCGCTCGGGTGGGCGTTGCGCACGCGTAACGAATAGTTCTTGCGGGCGTCATCCCGTGGTCATGGCGGCTTGCGATGGTGCCGGCATGAACGCGCAGATCGCCCTTCACCATCGATCGCCTGCGGCGTGGTCACCCGGCCGCATGCCCCGCAGCCTGCCCGTCATCGTGCTGCTCGCGCTGTTGTCGGCATGCCTGCTGTGGTGGTGCTGGCCGGCTGCCGATCGTGCGGCGGAAGCGCCTTCGATCCAGCCACTCGTGCACTGGCAGGATGCGGAGCACGACTGGCTGCTGGTGGTCGACCCGGCGACCCGCGAGCTGGTGGTCTACGACGCCACCGACGGTCGTCCGCTGGAGCGGCTCGGCGCGGACGACGGCTTGCCGGACGTGCAGTCGATCGCGCAGCAGGGGTCGTGGTTGTTCGTGACGGGCCGGCAGCACCCGAAGGTGCACCTGCTGAAGTTGCCGGAGCTGCGGGCGGTGGCCGTGGACGGCCGCTAGAAACCGCCGGCCAGCGTTCAGTACGACGACCGGCAAGGGCAACGGCAGCGCGGCGAATTTCCGTGGCGTCAACGCCATCACGTACGGCATCAGCGCCAGCGTGGCCAGCGCGCCGGCGATGCCCAACAGCAGGGCGAGCTTCAGGTGCGGGCCGCTGACCGGCACGGCGGGCGGGTTGGCAGACATGCGTGCGTACTCCCTGATCGAGTGATTCAATCCGCGTCGTTGTCGTCGGCTGCCGGCTTGGCCGGGTTGGCCTTCAGCCGGCCGGCCTTGCGCAGCGCCTCGCGCAGCACGTACTCGATCTGTGCATTGACGCTGCGCAGTTCGTCGTCCGACCAGCGCTGCATCGCGTCCAGCACGGTGGCGCTGATGCGCAGCGGGTAGGCTTTCTTCTCGACGGCCATCGCGACGATCAGTACAGCGTGCCGGTATTCAGCACCGGCTGGGTACCGCGCTCGCCGCACAGCACCACCAGCAGGTTGCTGACCATCGCGGCCTTGCGCTCCTCGTCCAGGTTCACCACGCCGCGCTGGCTGAGCTGGTCCAGCGCCATCTCGACCATGCTCACCGCGCCCTCGACGATCTTCGTGCGGGCGGCGATGATCGCGCCGGCCTGCTGCCGCTGCAGCATCGCCTGGGCGATTTCCTGGGCGTAGGCGAGGTGGCTGATGCGTGCCTCGACCACCTGCACGCCGGCCTTGCCCAGGCGGGTCTGGATCTCGTCGCGCAGGTGCGAATTGATCACGTCGCCGTGGCTGCGCAACGAGGGCTTGCCGTCGTCATGGGCGTCGTACGGGTAGCTCTGCGCCATTTGCCGCAGCGCCGATTCGCTCTGGATGTGCACGTAGTTCTCGTAGTCGTCCACGCAGAACACCGCCTCGGCCGTATCCAGCACCTGCCACACCACCACGGCGCCGATCTCGATCGGGTTGCCGTCGTTGTCGTTGACCTTCAGCTTGCCGCTCTCGAAGTTGCGCACGCGCAACGAGATGCGCTGGCGGCTGTAGAACGGGTTGGTCCAGCGCAGGCCCTCCTGGCGCACGGTGCCGGCGTACTTGCCGAACAGCTGCAGCACCTGGCCTTCGTTCGGGGCGACCTGGAAAAAGCCTTTCAGCAGGAACCCGTCGACGGCCAGCAGGATCACGCCCGTCAGCAGCCTGGCCAGAGGTGGCGCTTCCGGCTGGACGTGGATGGCCGAGATCAGCAAGGCCGCGCCGATGCCGGCCAGCACCAGGCACAGTCCGATGAAGGGGATGCCTGCGACGGAAAAGCCATTGCGTTCGTTCATGGATGTTGTCTCCCTTGGGGTGCGTTGATTAGATATCAAAATGATATCTAATGCAAGAGCGAACGGCAGCAGCACGATGCGCAGGCTGGATGGCCGCATACAATGCCGGTTTGCCCGCACCGGAGAACCCGATGAAGCCATTCGGCACGCCCCATTCCGACCATGCCCTGCGCGTCCTGCTGCTCGGGGCCGGCGAGCTGGGCAAGGAGGTGGCGATCGAGCTGCAGCGCTACGCCGTGGAAGTGATCGCGGTGGATCGCTATGCGAATGCGCCGGCCATGCAGATCGCCCACCGCAGCCATGTGATCGACATGCTCGACGGCAAGGCGTTGCGCGCGGTGATCGAACTGGAAAAACCCGACCTGGTGGTGCCGGAGATCGAGGCGATCCACACGCCGACCCTGATCGAGCTGGAGAAGGAAGGCCAGCGCGTGATCCCGACCGCCCGGGCGGCATGGCTGACGATGAATCGCGAAGGCATCCGCAAGCTGGCCGCCGAGGAACTGAAACTGCCGACCTCGCCGTATCGCTTCTGCGATGACGAAGCGCAGTACCGCGACGCGGCGGCCGCGATCGGTTACCCGTTCGTGATCAAGCCGGTGATGAGCTCGTCCGGCAAGGGCCAGAGCGTGGTGCGCGGCGCGGATGAATTGCAGCATGCATGGGACTACGCGCAGTCCGGCGGGCGCGCCGGCAAGGGCCGGGTGATCGTCGAGGGTTTCATCGACTTCGACTACGAGATCACCATGCTCACCGTGCGGCACGTCGATGGCGTGAGCTTCTGCGCGCCGATCGGCCATCGCCAGGAGGAGGGCGACTACCGCGAATCGTGGCAGCCGCAGCCGATGAGCGATGCCGCACTGGCCGAGGCGCAACGGCAGGCTGCCGCGGTCACCGGTGCGCTGGGCGGCTGGGGCGTGTTCGGCGTGGAGTTCTTCGTCAAGGGCGATGCGGTGATCTTCTCCGAAGTCAGTCCGCGTCCGCACGACACCGGCCTGGTCACCCTGATCTCGCAGGAGTTCTCCGAGTTCGCCCTGCATGCGCGCGCGATCCTCAGCCTGCCGATTCCGGTGATCCACCAGTACGGGCCGTCGGCTTCGTGCGCGGTGCTGGTCGAGGGCGACGGCACGGCGCCGCGCTACCACGGCGTCGCCGCGGCGCTGGCCGAGCCGGACACGCAACTGCGCATCTTCGGCAAGCCCGAGGTGAAGGGTCGCCGGCGCATGGCGGTGACGCTGGCTCGCGCCGAATCGCTGGAGGCGGCGGTGGGCAAGGCGGTGCGCGCGGCCGGGCATCTTCGCATCGAGCTGTGAGCGCGAGCGGCCCGATGCGATAGGCTTTGGGTGGCTGACCGATAGAGGATGACGGGATGGAATCGACAGGATTTGCGCACTGGCTCGTGGTGCTGGTCGAACTGGTCGCGGTTTTCGCCCTGCTGTTGCTGGCGCTGGCGGTGGTGGTGCTGCTGGCGACCTGGGTGGTCGACCGCAACCAGACCGGCAATGCGGTGCTGCGCAACTTCCCGGTGATCGGCCACTTCCGTTACTGGTTCCTGCATCTGGGCGAATTCTTCCGTCAATACCTGTATTCCAGCGATCGCGAAGAGATGCCGTTCAATCGCGCCGAGCGCACCTGGGTGTATCGCGCCGCGAAGAACGTCGACAACACCAATGCGTTCGGTTCCAGCCGCGACCTGCGCGCCGAAGGCGTGCCGTTCTTCGTCAACGCGCCGTTTCCGGATCTCGGCGTGGATCACGTCGAGCCGGTACCGGTGACGATCGGGCCGTATGCGCGTGAGCCGTACAGCCACGCACCGTTCTTCAACATCTCGGCGATGAGTTTCGGTGCGCTGTCGGCACCGGCGGTGCGCGCGCTGTCGCGCGGCGCTGCCAAGGCCGGCATCTGGATGGACACCGGCGAGGGCGGTCTGGCGCCGTATCACCTCGAAGGCGGCTGCGACATCGTGTTCGAAATCGGCACCGCCAAGTACGGCGTGCGCACGCCCGACGGCAAGCTCGACGATGACAAGCTGCTGGCGATCTGCGCGCACAGGCAGGTGAAAATGGTCAGCATCAAGCTGGGGCAGGGCGCCAAGCCGGGCATGGGCGGCCTGCTGCCGGCCGCCAAGGTCACCGCCGAGATCGCGGCGATTCGTGGCATCCCGGTCGGCGAGGATTCGCAAAGCCCGAACCGCCATCTCGACATCGGCAACGTGTCGCAACTGATGGACAGCATCGGCCACATCCGCGAGCTCACCGGCAAGCCGGTGGGCTTCAAGGCGGTGCTCGGCGGTGTGGAATGGATCGGCGAGCTGTGCGATGAAGTGCACCGGCGTGGCATCGACAGCGCGCCGGATTTCATCATCGTCGACGGTTCCGAGGGCGGCACCGGCGCGGCGCCGCAGACTCTGATGGAAGGTGTCGGCCTGCCGCTGCACGAGGCGCTGCCGGCGCTGCTCGACATGCTGATCGTCAAGGGCCTGCGCGAGCGCGTCAAGGTGATCTGCTCGGGCAAGTGCATCACCGCCTACGATGTGGCGTGGGCCTTGTCGATCGGCGCGGACTTCGTCAACTCTGCACGTGGCTTCATGCTGGCGCTGGGTTGCATCCAGTCACTGCAGTGCAACCGCAATACCTGTCCCACCGGCATCACCACGCAGAATCCGAAACTGCAGCGGGGCCTGGTAGTCAGCGACAAGAGCGAGCGGGTGTTCCACTACGCGAAGAACGTGATGCATGAAGTCGGCATCATCGCGCACAGCTGCGGCGTCAGTGAACCGCGCCAGCTCAATCGCGGGCACTGCCGCGTGGTGGGCGATGACGGCTTGTCGATTCCGCTGGAGAAGCTGTTTCCGTACCCGCAACCGCAGGAACAACGAGTGTAGGGTGGACACCGTCCACCGGTTCTCGGTGATGCGTGCGGCCGGGCGGCGACGGGCAGCCCGCCTTACGGCATCGCGTGCCAGCCCTCGGCTGTGCGGATCTGCAGCGGCCTGAAACGCCGCTTGTAGTCCATCTTCGGATGGCCGTCGATCCAGAAGCCCAGGTACAGCCACGGCATGCCGCGGCGGCGGGCCAGTTCGACCTGCTGCAGGATCGCGTAGGTGCCCAGGCCGCGCGCGGTTTCGTCGGGGTCGTAGAAGGTGTAGACCGCCGAGACGCCGTTGAGGCAGACGTCGGTGACTGCCACGGCGAGCAGGCGTTCGCCCAGGCGCAGCTCCATGAACAGGGTGGGGCTCCACGGCGCGGTAAGGAAGCGGCGGAAATCGCTGGCCTCCGCATCGTCCATGCCGCCGCCGGCGTGGCGGCTCTGCAGGTAGCGTTCGTACAGCGCGTGGCGCTCGCGGTTGTAGCCGGGGATCGATTCGCTGACGGCGAGGTCGGCGTTGCGCTTCAGGCAGCGGCGCTGGGCCCGGTCCGGCTGGAAGTTCGCCACGTCGATGCGGCACGGCGTGCAGGCGTGGCACTGCGCGCAGTTCGGGAAGTACAGGTGGCCGCCGGCGCGGCGAAAGCCGCGCTCCAGCGCCGGGCCGTACAACTGGTCGAGGTTCGGCGCGGCCGGATCCAGCACCAGGTTCTGCGCCGTGCGATCGGCGTAGTAGCCGCACGCGTGGGGCAGCGTCTGGAACAGGCGGACTTGGTCGGAGCGGCGCATTCGCCGATTCTATGCCCGTGTGACGGGCGTCGCACCATCGGACTCAGATCACCCGCAAATAGCGCAGCATCGCCATGGCGAGTACGGCCAGTACCGCCAGCAGCACGATGCGCCGCACGCGGGCCACCGTATGCGCGCGCCGGTCGGCCGGCGTGGGATTGCGTGCGGCGGCCAGCTCCTCGCCGTGGCGGACCACCGGCTCGATGCCGATCTCGCGCAGCAGGGTGCGTGCCTTGGTGTAGTCGTCGGCGTGGGTGATCCACACCTGCGCCCAGCTGCCGCGGTCGTCCTGCCGCTGCGAATAGCTGAAACGCTGCCAGGTCGGCCGGTTGTAGTTGGACCGATTGGCCACGGTGGCCTCGATGCCGTATTCGGCCATCAGGGCGACCACGATATCGATGTTTTCCTGGCGGGGTGAAGTATAGATCTGGCGCATGGGCGCAGTTTACGCGAATGGCCCGGAACCGGTGTTCAATCGCCGCGGACGCGGATCAGGCCTTCCTGCGCGGTGGAGGCGACCAGCCGGCCGTCGCGGCTGAAGATCTGTCCGCGCGCCAGGCCGCGGCCGCCCTGCGCGGTGGGGCTGTCGAACGAGTACAGCAGCCATTCGTCGACGCGGAACGGGCGATGGAACCACAGCGCATGGTCGAGGCTGGCCATCTGCACGTTGTGGGTGAGGTAGGAAATGCCGTGCGGCAGCGTGGCCGTGCCTATCAGGTGGAAGTCCGATGCATATGCCAGCAGCGCGCGATGCAGGATCGCCGCATCGCTGATCGGCGAGGTCAGCTTGAACCAGATGTGCTGGATCGGCGGCCGCTTGGCCGGGTGGCGCTCGTCGCGCGGCCATACCTGGCGGAACTCGAACGGGCCGTCGATACCCATCCAGCGTTGCAGCTTCACCGGCAGCCGCGCCAGTTCGTCCGGCGGCAGCGGGTGCAGCGGTTGCAGATCCTCCGGCGCGGGCACCTCCGGCATCGAGGTCTGATGTTCGACGCCGGTCTCCGGCAGCTGGAACGAGACCGAGCCGTTCAGGATCGGCTGGCCGTGCTGGATCGCCAGCACCCGCCGCGACGAGAACGTGCCGCCATCGCGCGCGCGCTCCACGCTGTAGACGATGGGCGCATCGATATCGCCGGCGCGCAGGAAGTAGGCGTGCAGCGAATGCGCTTCGCGCAGCGGGTCCACTGTTTCCTGCGCCGCCGCCAGCGCCTGCCCCAGCACCTGGCCGCCGAACACGAAGCGGGTACCGATGTCGCGACTCTGGCCACGGAACAGGTTGTCCTCCAGCCGTTCAAGCTGCAGCAGATCGACCAGCTCGTTGACGTGGTTTGGCGACATGGGGAAGAGCCCGGTTGTGGCGGCAAAGGCGCGATTATAGGGCGCCACGAAAGACTTTCCGGCTTTCTGTGGTAGCCGCTCCTTGGCAGCGGCTTGTGGGAGCGGCTTCAGCCGCGAGGCCTCTGATTTGTCCGGTCAAGACCGAGGAGCATCGCGACTGAAGTCGCCCCCACCCATCCGGGTCAGCCCGCTGCCCTCCAGCACCTCGGCCCATGGAAACAGCGGGCCGGGGTCGAGCTTGCGATGGATTTCCCGTGCCGGGTCGTCGCTGGCCGGCATCAGCGCGGTGTCCAGTTCCTCATGCCCGGCGATCTGCCGCAGGTTCGGGAAGTCGCGGCGCAGTCGGGCGAGCAGGGCGCGCAGCGCATGGGTCTGGGCGGCGCCGTATGGCTCGGTCATCTGCTGATGCTGCGAGTTCCACCAGTTCGGGTAGCGGCCCAGATTGACCAGCTCGATGCCGATCGAATTCGGGTTGTAGCCGCGCACGTGATTGGCGACGCGGGTGCCGGGAACGTAGCGGTAAACCGTGCCGTCGCGGTCGATGTAGTAGTGGCCGCTGTTGCCGGCGCCGCTGGCGTGCAGCACCTTCTCGCCGTATTGGCGGGCCATGGCCAGGTCCGGCAGCTCGGTGCAGTGGATCACCACCAGCTCGACCGCGTCGGCCAGGCGCTCGGGAAGGAGGTCGACGTAGGGCAGCGGCTGGTCGTGGATGGTCAGGCTCATGCGCGGCAGTTTCGCATGCGGCGAAGTAGTCCGGAAACGCCGCCTGTTACCATGCCATCCCTGCTTTCGGCACTTTTCATGGAGACCGCCATGCGCGGCCAGATCATTCTTTCGCACGGCTCGGACTCCAGCCCGGACGCCACCAAGGTCAGCACGCTGGCCGCGCTGGCCGAATCGCTGGGCTGGCGCACGCAGCGGCCGGACTACAGCACCGACGATGCGCGGGGCCACGCCGCTTCGGTGGCGCCGCGGATCGCCCGCCTGCGCGCCACCATCGAGGCGCTGGATGCGCCCCCGCTGCTGGTCGGCTCCAGCATGGGCGCGTTCGTCTCCGGCCTGGTCTCGCTGGACGTGCCGGTGGCCGGTCTGCTGCTGCTGGCCACGCCGAGCGGGATCCCCGGCTATGCGCGCAAGTTCGACCTGCGACCGGACGCGCCCACGCTGCTGATCCACGGTTGGCGCGACGAGGTCTGCCCGCTGCCCGGTGTGCACGCGTTCGCCGCCCGGCGCCGCTTGCCGCTGCTGGTGCTGGACGACGACCATCGGCTGGGTGCGAGCATGGGGACGATCGCCGCCCAGTTCCGGCTGATGCTGGACCAGCTGGCGGTCGCCGCATGAATCTGCTTTCCTCCGGCCTGTTCTTCGCCACCTGCCCGAAAGGCATGGAATACCTGCTGCGCGACGAACTGGCCGCGCTGGGCGCCCGCGACGTGCGCGAGGCGCTGGCCGGCGTGCATTTTTCCGGCACGCTGGAAACCGCCTACAAGGCCTGCCTGTGGTCGCGCCTGGCCAGCCGCATCCTGCTGCCGCTGGCCGAGTTCGACGCGGCCGACGACGACGCGCTGTACCGCGGTGTGCAGGCGATCGACTGGAGCAAGCATCTGGCCGCGCACGCGACTTTCGCGGTCGATGCCGGCACCGCGATGAGCAAGCTCACCCACAGCCAGTTCATCGGCCTGCGCACCAAGGACGCGGTGGTCGACCAGTTCCGCCAGCGCGACGGTTCGCGCCCGGGCATCGACACCGATGAACCGGACATCCGCATCAACGTCCGCGTGCGTCGCGACCGCGCCACGCTGTCGCTGGACCTGGCCGGCTCGCCGCTGCACCGGCGCGGCTGGCGCGAGGAGCAGGGCGAGGCGCCGCTGAAGGAAAACCTCGCGAGCGCGATGCTGCTGCGCGCGCGCTGGCCGGAGGTGTACGCCGCCGGCGGCGCGCTGCTCGACCCGATGTGCGGCTCCGGCACCTTGCTGATCGAAGGCGCGTTGATGGCGGCCGACGTGGCGCCCGGCCTGCGCCGCGAGTACTTCGGGTTCCTCGGCTGGCAGCAGCACGACATCGCCCTGTGGCGCGGCTTGCTGGATGAAGCGAAGCAGCGCGCCGAAACCGGCCTGTGCGGCCTGCGCAGCGTGTTCTTCGGCAGCGACGCCGACCCGCGCATGATACAGACGGCCAAACGCAACGCGCAGGCTGCGGGCGTGGCCGGCTTCTTCACCCTGGACCGGCAGGACGTGGCCCGCGCCGCGCCGCCGCCGGGCGTCGACTACGGCCTGGTCATCACCAACCCGCCGTACGGCGAGCGGCTCGGCGATCGCGCCGAGATGCCGAAGCTGTACCGCGCGCTGGGCGACGCCTTGCGCAACCGCTTCAGCGGCTGGCGTGCCGCGGTGCTGGCCGGCGACGTGGAACTGGGGCGTGCGATGCAGCTGCATGCCGACAAGCGCTACGTGCTGTACAACGGCGCGCTGGAAACCGTGCTTTTGACGTTCGACCTGAAGCAGCGCGACGAGAAGCCACGCGAGCCGAAACCGCTGTCGGCCGGTGCGCAGATGCTGAAGAACCGCCTGGAGAAGAACGTCAGGCACCTGCGCAAGCGGCTCGCCCGCGAGGGCATCCACTGCTGGCGCGCCTACGACCAGGACCTGCCCGAATACGCCGCGCTACCGCAGAACGACTCCGGCCGCAGCGGCCTCACTTCCCGCTCCCCTTCCTCAACCTCACACCCGGCGCGTCGCCGTTCGTGAACTCGACGCCCGCAGATTCGAGGGCGGCGACGATGGAATGTACGGTTGCCACGTTGGCCGACACAGGACCTTCTGTCCGTTCAAGGCGCTTTATCGTGTCAACGGAAACGCCGCAGCGCTGAGCCAGCTCGGATTGCTCTATTCTTGCCATGGCGCGAGCGCCTCGCAATTGCTCTCCTGTGACGACCATATTACACCTATAGTTATTTTGTGCCACTTATCTGTTGGTAGCGATACGGTTCGCTGATTACCTATAAGCGTAATATACGCACCATCAAGCGCAAGCCATTCCCCGCCGTTTCCACAGATTTCGGCGACCGCTGGCGGCTTGCCAAAGGAGGAGAACATGAGAGCACAGACCACCCGCCGCGGCGTTATGGCCGGCATTGCCGCGTCGCCCGTCGT
>CAVPQF010000076.1:0-42294 GCA_963707225.1 uncultured Gammaproteobacteria bacterium | reverse complement strand
GACCCATATATCGTCACTGCGCGCCTGCCGAAGCGGTCGCAAATACCGCACACGGACCTTGAATCTGACCCCGTCACTGCGAGGAGCGCAGCGACCGGCAGTCCATGCACCCGGAAGGCATGGATCGCCACGGCCTGCGGCCTCGCGATGACGCAAATAACACCGTCATTGCGAGCCCCCCGTATCCGGCCCGATACCGCACACGGACCTTGAACCTGACCCCGTCACTGCGAGCGTAGCGCGGCAGTCCATGCAGTCAGAAGTCATGGATTGCCACGTCGCTGCGCTCCTCGCGATGACGGCTGCTGGTTCGCAGGTCGACGTGCGGTATCAGCCCGGATTCGGTTGGCTTTCCATGAACAGACTCGTCATTGCGAACGCAGTGAAGCAATCCATGACTTCCGAAGGCATGGATCGCCACGGCCTGCGGCCTCGCGATGACGAGTCAAATAGCCGTCATTGCGAGCCCCCCGAATCCGGGCCGATACCGCACACGGACCTTGAACCTGACCCCGTCACTGCGAGCGTAGCGCGGCAGTCCATGCAGTCCAGGGACATGGATTACGTCACTTTGTTCGCAATGACGGAACGTGTTCATGGAAAGGAACGTAGTGACGTGGCAATCCGTGTGCGGTATCAGACCGGATACGGGGGGCTCGCAATGACGAAGAAACTCCTGTCGTTTTAATAGCAGGACCGCACACCATGCTTTCAAAAATCATCGGCTGGTCGGGCCGCAACCGTTTTCTGGTGCTGCTTGGCACCCTGTTCATCGTGTTCGTCGGCATCTTTGCCGTGCTGCGCACGCCCATCGACGCGCTGCCCGACCTGTCGGACGTGCAGGTCATCGTTTACACCGAGGTCCCCGGGCCAGGCGCCGCAAGTGGTGGAAGACCAGGTCACCTACCCGCTCACCACGGCCATGCTGTCGGTGCCCAAATCAAAAGTGGTACGCGGTTTCTCGTTCTTCGGCGCGTCTTTCGTGTACATCATTTTCGAGGACGGCACCGACATCTACTGGGCGCGCTCGCGGGTGCTGGAGTACCTCAACTTCGCCGCCGGGCGCATGCCCGAAGGCGTCACGCCGCAGATCGGCCCGGACGCCACCGGCGTGGGCTGGGTCTATCAATACGCGCTGCTGGCCAAAGACAAAACACTGGCCGAACTGCGCAGCATCCAGGACTGGTATGTGCGCTACCAGTTGACCAAGGCGCACGGCGTGGCTGAAGTGGCTTCGGTGGGCGGCTTTGTGCAAACCTACCAGGTCACGGTGGACCCGGTGAAGCTGCGCGCCTACGCCATCCCGCTGATGAAGGTTGGCCAGGTGATCCGCGACTCGAACCGCGACGTGGGCGGGCGCACGGTGGAGATGGCCGAGACCGAGTACATGGTGCGCGGCAAGGGTTACCTGCGCGGCATCAGCGACATCGAGATGCTGGTGGTCAAGGCCGACCAGGGCACGCCGGTGCTGATCCGCGACATTGCCCGGGTCGAACTGGTGCCCGACGAGCGCCGCGGCCTGACCGAACTCAATGGCGAGGGCCGCTGCCAGCTTCTGGGCAGCATTCCAGCCGCGGCCGGTCGTCCGGAGGTAGCGCCTTTTCGATGGCGCCGATCGTCAATTTCGAATGGCCGATGCCGTCCGGATAGATCGTATAGAGCGTGTTGCCGATCAGCGCGACGCGCTCGCGACCCACGATCGATGCTACGAGATGCGCCAGTGCGCCCTCGGATGGCGATCCCTTTAACGGCATCGCGACCCAATGGCTCGGATCGATTTCGGCTTCCTTCGGGAAGGGATTGGCGTCGATCATCGTCCGCCAGGCATTGGCGCTGCGGATGATGAAGTCGGTGGTCAGGCCAAGATTCGCTGCGGCGATGTTTTCCAGCCGCCCAGCGATATCGGGCTCGGCGATCGCGGTCGAGAACACCAGATTGCCGCTCTGCAACACCGTCACGACATCTTCAAAGCCGAGATCTTCGCCGAACTTGCGAAGGTCGGCCATGGCGATCTTGCCACGGCCTCCCACATTCACGGCGCGGAGCAGGGCGACATAGCGGATCATGGTCGCCGTCGCGCTGCCGCGTAGAGCCTAGCGAAATCCAACCTCGAGTGATGCCAAGGCTATGGCAGGCGCGCTGGACGCGCAGCGCGATCTCGCCGCGGTTGGCGATGACGACCTTCTCGAGCATCCGGGCGGCCTCAGGCAATCACGAACATGGGTTCGTCGAATTCCACCGGCTGGCCGTTCTCGACCAGGATCGCCTGCACGGTGCCGGCCACGTCGGCTTCGATCTGGTTGAACATCTTCATCGCCTCGATGATGCCCAGCGTTTCGCCGGCCTTGACCTGCTGGCCGACCTTGACGAAGGCGGGCGTGCCGGGGGTGGCCGAGGCGTAGAACGTGCCGACCATCGGCGCCTTCACCACGTGGCCTGCCGGCAGCGCATTCGCGACGGGCGCCTCGACGACGGCTGCCGGCGCGGCGGCAACCGGGGCGGCGGCCACGGCGGTCGGGGCCGCGGGTGCCGCGGCGACCGGCGCAGCGCTCTTCGGCACGCGCGACAGGCGGACGACCTCCTCGCCCTCCTTGATTTCCAGTTCGGCGAGGTTGGATTCCTCGAGCAAGTCGATCAGCTTCTTGATTTTGCGCAAATCCATCGGATCAGCCTTTGGTCAGTCATGCCACCGCGTGGGTGGCCGGGGGTGAATGGGGTGCCCGACGCGGCTGGAGGCCTCAGGGCGCGGCGCCTGCCTGCAAGCGTTGCAGCGCCGCGTCCAGCGCCAGCCGGTAGCTGTCGCCGCCGAAGCCGCAGATCACGCCGAGCGCGATGTCGGACAGGTAGGAGTGATGACGGAACGATTCGCGGGCGAACACGTTCGACAGGTGCACCTCGATGAACGGGATCGCCGTCGCGGCGAACGCGTCGCGCAGCGCGATGCTGGTGTGGGTAAACGCGCCGGCGTTGCACAGGATGATGGCGGTGCCGTCGTCGCGGCCCTGATGGATGCGTCCGACCAGCTCGTGCTCGGCGTTGGACTGGAACCAGACCAGCTCGTGCCCGGCCGCCTGCGCCCGCTCGGCCAGTTGCCGGTTGATGTCGGCCAGCGTCTCGCGGCCGTAGATCTGCGGCTCGCGCGCACCCAGCAGGTTGAGGTTGGGCCCATGCAGGACCAGGATCTTCGCCACGGAACCATCCAGCCAGCGTCCGGAGGTCCCGGAACCCGGCGCAGTGTGCGCGCAGTCGGGAATCTTGTCCAGTTCGCTGCAGATCGGCGATGTTTGCCGGAGAAGCGTCGGGTTTCCGTGCGTAAGCGTATGTCGACGCCGGCTTAGCGCTGCCCGTACCCCGGCGCCAGCCACTGTTCCAGCTGCGCGGCGGACAGCGGACCGGCGCGCGTCGCCAAAATGCGCCCATCGGCGCCGATCAGCACGCTGTAAGGCAGAACCTGGCGGGTATTGCCCAGTTGCAACGAGGTGCTTGGCGAGCTCGTCCGGCCGATCAAGATCGGATAATTCACCGGATGTGCGGCCAGAAAGGCCCGAACGTGAGCGGACTCATCCATCGCAATACCGATCACGATCGGTGCATTTTCGCCGAACTTCTCCTGCGCCCCGGTCAGCGCCGGCATCTCCGCCAGGCACGGTACGCACCAGCTGGCCCAGAAATTCAGCAGTACGCGGCGGCCGCGGTAGTCGCCCAACAGGTGCGGTTTGCCATCGAGGTCGGGCAGGCTGATTGCCGGCAGCGGCTGGCCGATCGCAGCGCCCATCGGCGCCGGTGGCCGGCTGCGGTGTTGCGCATAGCCGCCGAGCGCCGCGGCCAGCACCGCCAGGCCGAGGATCAGCCAGTTGCTGCGGCTCAACATCAGCGCGCCGCTTCCGTCAGCGCCTGCTCGACGATCGAGCGGGTCAGCACGGTGGACAACTGCTTGCCGGGGCCGCCGTTCTTCGGGAACACCACGTACAGCGGCACGCCGGGCGAATGGTATTGCTGCAGGAAGGCGCTGATGGTCGGGTTGACGTCGGTCCAGTCGCCCTTCATGTAGACCGCGCCGGTACGCTGCAGCAGGTCGCGGAACGCCTGCGTGTCCAGCACCGCGTGTTCGTTCGCCTTGCAGGTGACGCACCAGTCCGCGGTCATGTCGACGAAAACGGGCGTGCCGGCCGCGCGCAGTTCGGCGAGTTTTTGCGGGCTGTAGGCGACCGCGCCTTCCTCGGCCGCGGCCGTGCTCGACGGCGGCGGCACGTGGGCGAGCAGGTACATCGGCACCAGGGTGGCGAATGCCAGCACCGCCACGGCGATCTTGCTGGGTGCGCCGCGCGAGCGGCTGCGCTCGAACCACCACAGCGTCATCGCCAGCAGCACCATCGCCACCAGCACCAGGCCGACCGCATCGGCACCGCGCTGGTTCGCCAGCACCCACGCCAGCCACGCCGCAGTGAGATACATCGGGAACGCCAGCACCTGCTTCAGCGTCTCCATCCAGCGCCCCGGCTTCGGCAGCAGGCGCGCCAGCGCGGGCACGAAACCGATCGCCAGGAACGGCAGCGCAAGGCCGACGCCCAGCGCCAGGAACACCAGCAGGGCGGGCAGCATCGGCGCGGCGAACGCGTACGCCAGCGCGCTGCCCATGAACGGCGCGGTGCACGGGCTGGCCACCACCACCGCCAGCACGCCGGTGAAGAAATCGCCGATCGGGCCGGAACGCGCGGCGAGGCCGGCGCCGGTGTTGCCCAGCGACGCGCCGAACTGCACCACGCTGGACATCGACAGGCCGACCGCCAGCATCACGCAGGCCAGCGCACCGACCAGCAGCGGCTGCTGCAACTGGGTGCCCCAGCCCAGCGCGTGACCGGCCGAGCGCAAGGCCAGAATGCCCAGGCCCAGCGCGGCAAAACTGACCAGCACGCCGGCGGTATAGAACAAGGCATGCCGGCGCGCCGTGACGCGGCTCTCGCCGCTCTCCAGCACGCTGACCGCCTTGATCGACAACACCGGCAGCACGCACGGCATCAGGTTCAGCACCAGGCCGCCGCCCAGCGCGAGCAGCAGCGCGGCGACCAGGCTGACCTGCAACGGACCGCCGGCGAGGTCGGCCGGTGGCGGTTCCGGCGCCAGGGCCCCGGACGCCACGGTGCCGCTGCCCAGGTCGATATCCACCGCACGCGTCATCAGCGGGTAGCACAGGCCGCCGTCCTGGCAGCCCTGGAAGCTGGCCTGCAGGGTGAGCCGCTTGCGGCCGGCCAGATCGCCTTCCAGCGTCACCGGCAGCTCGACCTGGTCGAAGTACACGGTGACGTCGCCGTAGTGTTCGTCGTGGTGCGCGGTGCCGGCCGGCCAGGCGGGATGCAGCGTGAGGCCGGCGGCGCCCTTGAGTTTCAGCGTGGTCTGGTCGCGGTACAGGTAGTAACCCTTCGGCATCGTCCAGCGCAGCAGCAACTGCTGCGGACCCTGCGCCAGCGCCTCGAAGCGGAACGCCTGCTCGGCCGGCAGCGGCGCACCGGCCGTGGCGATGCCCGTGCTGCCGCCGAGCCGGTTCAGCGCCGCGCCCAGCGCGTTGCCGGGCGCCGGTGCCGTGGCGACGCCGGTGTTCGCCGGCAGCGGCAGGTCCAGATGCTCGGTATGCGGCGGGTAGCAGATCTTCGGATCGACCTCGTGGCAGCCCTGGTACTGCACGCTCAGCTGCAGCCGCGTGGTGCCGGCGGCGACCGTGTACGGGATGCTGGCGTCGACGCCGTGGCGGTAGGTCTCCACGTCGCCGAGGTATTCGTCGTGATGCTTCTCGCCGTCGGGCAGCTGCGCGTCGCCCAGGGCGACGCTGTCGCCGCCCTTGAACTTCATGCGGCCGCGGTAGAGGTAGTAGTCCGGCGCGATCGTCCAGTGCAGCTTCAGCACCCCGGACGTGGTGGCGTCGGCGCTCAGCTTGTACGCCTCGGTCACCGGCAGCAGGTCGGCGGTGTCCTGTGCCGGCGTCTCCAGCGCGGCGGACAGCAGGGCCAGCAACAGGCAGGCGAGCACAGGCAGGCGGGTGGCCAGTCGGCCGAAGAACAACGGTCGCATCACGACTCCAGCAACTTGGGCCTGTGGGGACAGGCAGGCAGACATTATGACCCGGCGGCCGGGGGCGGGTTCGCCACCTGCGGCCTTGCGTCTCCGCGACCCGCGTGCCGACCGGGCGGCCGCCGCAAGCGGCACGCCACAACGTGCCGCACGCGGACATCGGGTGGAATGCCCACCGTGCGCGCGATGCCGATCCTCGCGATCAGCCGCCTTGGCGCACCCAGTCCAGGTAGGCTTCGTGGCCGCGCTGCACCGGCACCGCGATCAGTTCCGGCAGGTCGTAAGGGTGCAGTTCCAGCAGCCGGGTTTTCAGCACGTCGAAACGCCCGGCGGTGGTCTTGATCAGCAGCAGCTCCTCGCTGTCGCGGGTCACGGCTCCCTGCCAGCGGTAGGTGGAATGGACGGCAGGCAGGCGGCTGACGCAGGCGGCCAGCCGCTCGCCGACCAGCGCTTCGGCGATGGCCTGGGCGCTGGCGGCGTCCGGGCAGCTGCAATAGCAGAGCAGGACGGTGGCGGGGTCGGTCGAGGTCATGGCCGAAGCGTACCCGGGTCGCGCCAGCTGCGCGCGCCTGCGGGCGCCTGCGGGCGATCTCGCGGCGCGCCCTTGAAACATGGCCTCGTTCGCCCAATTAGTTGTTGCGTCCCCGTTGAAAGGCCTCTTGCAGCGGGATCGTATACCCGTAAAATTGGCACTCATTACCACCGAGTGCTAACAAGATCGCCGGCCCGGGTCTTGAAAGCCTTGTCCATCAACATCCAGTCAGTTGGAGTCGTCCATGAGCACACTGCGTCCGTTGCATGATCGCGTCATCGTCAAGCGTCTCGAAGAAGAGCGCGTTTCCGCCGGCGGCATCGTCATCCCCGACAGCGCCACCGAGAAGCCGACCCGCGGCAAGGTCGTCGCCGCCGGCACCGGCCTGATCATGAGCGACGGCAAGGTGCGCCCGATGTCGCTGAAGGCCGGCGACGTGGTGCTGTTCGGCAAGTACGCCGGGCAGGAAATCAAGATCGACGGCGAAGAGCTGGTCTTCCTGAAGGAAGACGACATCGTGGCGGTGATCGAAGGCTGATCGGCTGGGGCCTGGGTTGGTTGAGCGCGCCTGAAAGTCAAAAGCGCGCACCCAGTCGCCTTCGGCTCCTTCTGGCAGCTTTCTCGCGACAGGTTTCATTCCTATTCAATTTTTTTGAGGCAAAAAAATTATGGCCGCTAAAGAAGTACGTTTCGGCGAAGACGCCCGCTCGCGCATCCTCAAGGGCGTGAACACGCTCGCCAATGCCGTCAAGGTCACGCTCGGCCCGAAGGGCCGCAACGTCGTGCTCGAGAAGAGCTTCGGCGCGCCCACGATCACCAAGGACGGCGTGTCCGTCGCCAAGGAGATCGAGCTGGCCGACAAGTACGAGAACCTCGGCGCGCAGATCGTCAAGGAAGCCGCGTCCAAGACCTCCGACGTCGCCGGTGACGGCACCACCACCGCCACCGTGCTGGCGCAGGCGTTCATCCAGGAAGGCCTCAAGGCCGTCGCCGCGGGCATCAACCCGATGGACCTGAAGCGTGGCATCGACAAGGCGGTGATCGCCGCCGTCGGTGAGCTGAAGAAGCTCTCCAACCCGACCGCGAACGACAAGGAAATCGCCCAGGTCGGCACGATCTCGGCCAACTCCGACACCAACATCGGCGACATCATCGCCACCGCGATGAAGAAGGTCGGCAAGGAAGGCGTGATCACGGTCGAGGAAGGCTCGGGCCTGGAGAACGAGCTCGACGTGGTCGAGGGCATGCAGTTCGATCGCGGCTACCTGTCGCCGTACTTCATCAACAACCAGCAGAGCCAGCAGGTCGAGCTGGACGACCCGTACATCCTTATCCACGACAAGAAGGTCTCCAACGTCCGCGAGCTGCTGCCGGTGCTGGAAGCCGTCGCCAAGGCCGGCAAGCCGCTGCTGATCGTCGCCGAGGAAGTCGAGGGCGAGGCGCTGGCCACCCTGGTGGTCAACACCATCCGCGGCATCGTCAAGGTCGCCGCCGTCAAGGCGCCGGGCTTCGGTGACCGTCGCAAGGCGATCCTGGAAGACATTGCGATCCTCACCAATGGCCAGGTCGTGTCCGAGGAAGTCGGCCTGTCGCTGGAGAAGACCACGATCGCCGATCTCGGCCGCGCCAAGCGCATCGTGATCACCAAGGAAAACACCACGATCATCGACGGCGCCGGCGAAGCCGAGCGCATCCAGTCGCGCATCGGCCAGATCAAGGCACAGATCGAGGAGACCTCCTCCGACTACGACCGCGAGAAGCTGCAGGAGCGCGTGGCCAAGCTGGCCGGCGGCGTGGCCGTCATCAAGGTCGGTGCGGCGACGGAAGTCGAGATGAAGGAAAAGAAGGCCCGCGTCGAAGACGCCCTGCACGCGACCCGTGCAGCCGTCGAAGAAGGCGTGGTCCCCGGCGGCGGCGTCGCGCTGATCCGCGCGCTGAAGGCGGTCGAAGACCTGAAGGGCGACAACACCGACCAGGACCTGGGCATCGCGATCACCCGCCGCGCGCTGGAAGCGCCGCTGCGTGCAATCGTCGCCAACGCCGGCGAAGAGCCGTCCGTGATCCTCAACAAGGTCAAGGAAGGCAAGGGCAACTTCGGCTACAACGCCGCCACCGGCGAGTTCGGCGACATGGTCGAGATGGGCATCCTGGATCCGACCAAGGTGACCCGCACGGCCCTGCAGCACGCCGCGTCCGTGGCCGGCCTTGCGATCACCACCGAGGCGATCGTCGCCGAGCTGCCGAAGAAGGACGAAGGCCACAGCCACGGCGGTGGCATGGGCGGCGGCATGGGTGGCATGGGCGGCATGGACTTCTAAGTTCCACGTCCAGGGCACCACAAAAAGAAAACCCCGCTACGGCGGGGTTTTCTTTTTGGTGCGCCAGGCATGGCGCGTAGCGCCGTGACTGGCGCTGTTTGACTCGCTGTGGTGGCGAGAGGAGCAACTAGCCGGTGAAAGTCCTCTACTCCCCCGGCAAGATGGTATGGACGCCTCCCTCTACGCCAGACGGCGCCGACCGACTGCGGTGTGAACGCCACGCCGCGGCCTTCAGTCGCCGGACAGCCCGCTGAACGGCGAATCCGGGCCAGGGGTCCGAGCCGAGAGCATCACTTCGCGGTGGATGCCGACAGGGGCGCCGGTGGCACGGGGTTGCCGGCGATCTTGCCGGGGACGGGCGCCAGCGCCGGCGCCGCCGGCTGCGGCAGCAGGCCATCCAGCTTGTCGCTCATGCGCAGTTGGTCGATGCTGGCCATGGCCTTGTCGAGTTGCTGCTGGTCGTCGCCCTCGGCCAGCGGCGGGGCGCCAGGGGCCTCGGTGAGCGCGGCCAGTGACGGGCCGGCCAGTTCGGTCAGCGCGAAGTACGGATCGTCGTGGATGCCGATGTGCGCCAGCAACTTGCCGGGCAGCAGCCAGGAGGCGGTGTCGGCCTTGCTGCGCTTGCCCGGGCGCTTCGGATCGACCAGCAACCATACGCCGGCCTGGCTCAGCATGTCGCCGCCGTCGACGAAGCCGGTGATCTGGTAGCTGTTGCTCAGCGCGGGCAGGTGGTCGCCATAGAACAGCACCACGCTGGGCCGCTGGCGCTGCGCCAGCAGCTTCACCAGCCGGCCGAGCTCGGCGTCGGCATGCTTGAGGTGGTAGAGGTAGGTCTGCAGTTCCAGCTTGTCGCGGCCGTTGATGCCGTCGGGCACCGGGATCGCGTCGCGTTCGGCGACGCGGGCGGGTTCGACGTCGTACGGGCCGTGCGCCTCGATGCTGATCGCGAAGATGAACTGCGGCGGGCCGTCGTTCTTCAGCAGCGTCATGATCTCGTCGGTCATTGCGCTGTCGGCCATGTACTTGCCGTCATTCGGCGCCGTGGGCGGAAACGACGACTGCGAGACGAAGCGGTCGAAGCCGATCGACTTGAACGCGGTGGTGCGGTTCCAGAACGCCGGGTCGTTGCCGTGCAGCGCCAGCGTGGTGTAGCCGTGCCGGTTGAGCGTGCGCACCAGGCCCGGCAGCGCCTTGTGGCTCATCTGCAGATAGGGGAACTGCAGGTTGTCGAAGTAGCGCAGCGACAGCCCGGCAAGCACCTCGAACTCGGTGCGGATGGTGCCGCCGCCGAAGGTGGGCACGTGCAGCTTGCCGCTGGTGCCGTGTGCGGCAAGCCGGCGCAGGTTCGGCGCGAAGTTGCTGTGCTCGTAGCCGCGCATGATGGCGGGGTCGAAGAACGACTCGCTCTGCACCACCACGATATCGGGCAGTTCGCCGCCGGCCGCCGGCGCCTGCATCGACTGCAGCAGGGCCGGCGTGGATTGCTCGATCAGTTTCGTCGCGGCGGCGCGGTCCGGCTTGTGCTCGCGCTTGCCGTATTCCAGGTGAAACAGCATCAGCGAACTGACCAGGCCGGAATGGGTGGTGGTGGAGATCGCCGACCACGGTTCCAGCCACAGCGTCTTCCCGTTGTAGACCTTCGCCCAGGCGGGCAGGCCGACCAGCATGCTGGCCAGCGCCAGCGCCAGCGCGCCGCCGCCGAGCAGGCGCATGCCGCGCGTGCGGCGCGGGAACAGCGGCGGCTCCCGTCGCCATGCCGCGACGATCAGCGCCACTGCGGCGAGCAGGCCCAGGTACGGCCACGGACTGTGCGGCAGGTAGCCGGACAGCAGGTGCATGCCGCCCTTGTGCAACTGGCCGACGATGCGGAAATCGTCCGGCAGCAGCGGCGTGCCGAGGTTCGCCACCTTCAGCAGGTTGACCGCGTACAACAACCCCTGCAGCAGGAACGCCAGCGCGAACGACAGCAGCGCGCGCCGGCTGATCGCCAGCAGGATGCCGGCCAGCAGCAGGCCCGGCCACGCATTGGCCAGCGGGTAGCGCGCCTGGTCGAACAGGCGCAGCGGAGTCACCCCGACACCGCCGTCCACCAGGCCGGTGAGCAGCACGAAGGCCAGCGCCAACAGCAGCAGCAGCACGGCGCGCGGAGCGATGGCGCGCCAGCGTGCGGGCGGATGGACGGAGTTTTGGGGCATGGCAGTCCTGCGGTTGCTGTCATGGTCTGGACATACCAATGTAATGGCATCCAGATGAACAATGAGTAGGGTGTGGCCGGCGAGTTTCGGGCTTGGCCGCGGCTTGTTCAAGCTGCCGTCATGCTGCGCTCGGCGGGCGCCGGCAACCGCCCGGCATGCGGCACAATGTCGGGATGACCCATCCGGAATCCGCCGCGCTGCGAGCGCTGATCGACGACCGCTACAGTGACCTGGCCGCCCGTTGCCGCGCCGCCGGGGTGCCGCTGCACGACGACGCCGGCGTGGCCGAGCGGATCCGCCGCACCCTGCTGGCCAGCGACTTCGCGTTCGACGTGTGGTGCCGCCAGCCGCAACTGCTGGCGCCGGCCGGGCTGGAGCGATTGCGCTCCGGCAACGACGCCAGCGCACGCATCGACGCATTGAGGCTGCCCGGGGATGAGGCCGCCTGCATGGTCGCGTTGCGCCGCTTCCGCCATGCCGAAGCGCTGCGGCTGGTGTTTCGCGACGTCAACGGGCTGGACGAGCTGCCGGAAACGCTGTCGGCCACCAGCGTGTTGTACGAAGCCTTGCTCGGCGTGGCGCTGGACTGGTCCGAGCGCGCGCTGGCCGTGCGCTACGGCCACAGCCGCGACCACGACGGCGCCCTGCAGCGGCTGCTGGTGATCGGCTTCGGCAAGCTCGGCGGCAGCGAGCTGAACTTCTCCTCCGACATCGACCTGGTGCTGGCGTACCCGAACGCCGGCCAGACCGACGGCGCGCGCCCGCTCGACAACAGCGAATACTTCATCCGGCTCGGCCGCCAGCTGGTACGCCTGCTGAACGAGCCGACCATGGACGGCATCTGCGCACGGGTCGACCTGCGCCTGCGTCCGTTCGGCAACGCCGGCCGGCTGGCGCTGTCGTTCGCCGCGATGGAGCAGTACTACCAGAGCGAGGGCCGCGACTGGGAACGCTACGCGTGGATCAAGGCGCGCCCGGTCGCCGGCGACCGCGCTGCCGGCAAGCAGCTGCAGGAGCTGCTGCGCCCGTTCGTCTACCGCAAGTACCTCGACTACACCGCGTTCGCCGGGCTGCGCGAGATGAAGGCGCTGATCGACGCGGAAGTGGCGCGCAAGGATCTCGCCGACAATCTCAAGCTCGGCCCCGGCGGTATCCGCGAGATCGAGTTCATCGTGCAGCTGACCCAGCTGATCCGCGGCGGCCGCGAACCGTCCCTGCGCGTGCGCGGCCTGCTGAGCGCGCTGACCGCGTGCGAGGCGCGCGGCCACATCAACGCGGCGCGTGCACGCATGCTGCGCGAGGCGTATGCGCTGTTGCGCCGGGTCGAGAACCGGGTGCAGATGCTGCGCGACGCGCAGGCCCACGACATCCCCGCCGACGCGCTGAGCCGCGAGCGCATCGCGTTGAGCCTGGACTATCCCGACTGGGGCAGCCTGCATGCGGCGCTGGCGAAACAGCGCGCCATCGTCAGCGAGGAATTCGCCGCCGTGCTGATGCCGCAGGGCGGCCGCGCCGCCCGCGTGCCGGCCGCCGACCTGGTGCTGTGGCAGCGCGCCTGCGACGAATCGCTGGACGCCGCCACGCTGGAAGCTTCCGGCTTCGCGCCCGGCGACGAGCTGGTGGATGCCCTGCTGAAGCTGCCGCAGGCCACGGCGGTGCGCGCGATGTCGGCTCGCTCGCGCGAGCGGCTCGATCACCTGATGCCGCAGCTGTTCGACGCCGCGCGCGCCACCGCCGCGCCGGTGGCCAGCCTGCTGCGGCTGTGCCGGCTGATGCAGGCGGTGGCGCGGCGCTCGTCCTACCTGGCCCTGCTGGAAGAGCAGCCTTCGGCGCGCCGCCGGCTGGTGCGGCTGTTTGCCGACAGCGCATTCCTGGCCGAATGCGTGATCGCGCAGCCGCTGCTGCTGGACGACGTGCTCGACCCGCGCATCGATCAATTGCCGTTCAAGCGCGCCGACATCACCGCCGAGATCGCGCGCGTGCTGGGCACGCTGGAGGAGCGCGAGGCCGAGGCCGAGCTCGATCGGATCAACGAGTTCAAGGCGTCCACTGCGTTCCGGCTCGGCCTGGCGTTCAACGACGGCCGCGCCGACGCGGTCGCCACCGCGCGCCGGCTGGCCGCGCTGGCCGAGTCGGTGATCGGTGCGGTGCTGGCGCTGGCCGAGCGCGAGCTGGTTGCCCAGCACGGCCGCCTGGCCGGCGAGGGCTCGGGGTTTTCCGTGCTGGGCTACGGCAGTCTCGGCGGCGAGGAGCTCGGCTTCGCCTCCGATCTCGACCTCGTCTTCGTCTACGACAGTCGCCGCGCGCAGGCGATGAGCGACGGTGCGCGACCGATCGAGGGCTCGCGCTGGTACCAGCGGCTGGCGCAGCGGGTGATGAACTGGCTTACCGTGCTGACCCGCGGCGGACGGCTGTACGAAGTCGACACGCGCCTGCGTCCGGACGGCTCCAAGGGTCTGCTGGTCAGCAGCCTCGACGCGTTCGTGGCGTACCAGCAGAGCCGCGCGTGGACGTGGGAACACCAGGCGCTGCTGCGCGCGCGGCCGGTGGCCGGCGACGCGGCGCTCAACGCCGAGTTGGCCGGAGTGCGCCGCGACATCCTGGCGGTGCCGCGCGAGCGCGCCAAGGTGCTGGCCGAGGTCGGCAGCATGCGTGCGCGCTGGCGTGCCGAGCGCGACCGCTCCGACGAACGCCGGCTCGACCTGAAGCAAGGCCACGGCGGCCTGCTCGACATCGAATTCGCACTGCAGGGACTGGTGCTGGCGCACGCCGCCGAGCAGCCGGGCCTGCTCGGCGTCACCGCCAACGCCGGCCTGATCGAAGCGTGCCGCGTCGCCGGCCTGCTTGACAGCGACCAGTCCGCGATCCTCACCGTGGCCCATGCCGACCTGCTGCAACGCGCACTCGCCTGCACGCTCGACCTGCGCCCGCGCATCGCGCCGCGCGACGCGGAACTGGAGCAGCTGTGCGGCAGCGTGCGCAAGGTCACCGACGCGCTGGGTTTTGCGTTCGACTGAGCGGCGGCTCAGTCCAGCGCCTGCCGTCGCTGGATCCGGGCGCGCAGTGCGGCGGCGATCTCGGCGGTCTCGCGCAGCGGAGAGGGCGTGACCGGCGCCTGGCTGTCGAGATCCTGCAGCCGCCCGGCTGCGCGCAGCGCCTGATGGAAACGCGCGATCTTTGCCGGCAGCGGCGCGGTGACGAAGGTCTTCACCGGGCAGCCGACGGCGCACGCCTCGGAGAGCATGTTCACCGAGTCGGGCGTGACCACCAGCCGGTCGGCCCAGCCGAGTACGCCGGGATAGGGATTGCGGCCATCGTCGGGGCCGGCCCAGACCAGGCCCGGCACGTCGTGCAGCGTCTTGCGGAACACCTCGATCAGCGCCGGTGAGGTGCGTCGCGAACCCAGCACCAGCAGGCTGCCGCCTTCACGGCGCTGGCGTTCGAGCAGGCGTGCGGCCAGCTGGCGCGCATAGCCCGCGTCCAGCGCGATGCCCTGGCGCGGGCCGCCGAGCAGCACGCCCACGCGCGGTTGCGGCAGCTCGGCAAAGCCGGGGCAGGATTCGCGGCCGTCGGCCAGCCACTCGTCGCCCACAGAGTTCAGCGAGCCGAGCGGGTGCAGCACGTTCGGGCCGTCGAACTGGTCGTGGCGTGGCGCGATCACCGTGTCCCAGTGCGCGGGATCGATGCGCGGGTTCAGGATCTGCACGGTGTAGCACTGCCCGTCGGACAGCCGGCGCAGCATGCGCGTGAACAACGCGGCGGCGCGGCCGCAGCCGATCGCCACGGCCGGCCACGGCGGCGCGAACAAGCGGCGCTGGCGGGCGGGCAGGGCGAGCCGGCCGCCCAGTTCCAGCCGCGGTGCCAGCCACGACCACGGTGCGCGCGGCTGCAGTACCAGGTGGCGCAGCGGCAGTTGCAGGTGTCCGGCCAGCGCCAGCGCCTGGCGCTGGTTGCCGGCAGCGCTGTCGGTGATCACCCAGCATTCGCCATGCAGGTTCAGCATGGGTGCGGATGCCGCGGCATTGTTTCCCGATTCAGCACTCTATGTTCTCCCCATGGGTAGGCTGTTCGCGTGCGAGCGCCTATACACTTGCATGATGGCGTCATTGCCGGCGCGTCTTTTCACAGGAGGATACCGATGAGCGAGTTGCTTTCCGAGGCCAGTCTGGACCAGTTGTTCCGCAGTGCCCGCACATTCAACGCGTGGCTGCCGAAAGAAGTGAGCGACGAGCAGTTGCACCAGCTCTACGACCTGGCCAAGTTCGGGCCCACCAGCGCGAACTCCTCGCCGATGCGGGTGGTCTTCGTGAAGTCGCAGGCGGCGAAGGCGAAGCTGGAGCCGTTCCTGTCCGAGGGCAACCGCGCCAAGACCATGGAGGCCCCGGTCACCGCGATCGTCGCCACCGACCACGAGTTCTACGAGCAGCTGCCGCGGCTGTTCCCGCATGCCGACGCGCGCAGCTGGTTCGTCGGCAACCAGCCGCTGATCGACACCACCGCGTTCCGCAACGCCACCCTGCAGGGCGCCTACCTGCTGCTGGCGGCGCGGGCGGTCGGGCTGGATTGCGGTCCGATGTCCGGCTTCGACAATGCCGGCGTGGATGCGGCGTTCTTCGCCGGCACCTCGATCAAGTCGAACTTCCTGATCAGCATCGGCTACGGCGACGCCAGCCGCAACCTGTTTGCGCGCAGCCCCCGCCTCGCGTTTGGCGAAGCCTGCACGATCGCCTGAAGCCACAACATCCCGTTCCCCACGTTCAAAGGAGCCTTTCCATGCGTGCATTGAAGTATCTCGCTCTTGCCGGCCTGCTCGGCGCCGCCGTCTCGGTCCAGGCCGCCCCGGTCACCTACAAGCTCGACCCCGGCCACACGATGGTGCTGTTCAGCTGGAACCACTTCGGCTACTCCAACCCCACCGCCGACCTCGGCCTGGGCGAAGGCACCCTGGTGTTCGACGAGCAGCACCCGGCCAACTCCAGCGTGGAAGTGACCCTGCCGCTGGACCGGCTCGACACCCACGTGCCGGCGCTGGACGAGCATCTGAAGAAGCCGGATTTCCTCGATGCCGAGCAGTACCCGGTGGTGACCTTCAAGAGCACCGAAGTGCAGCCGCTGGGCGGCAACAAGTTCAAGGTCACCGGCAACCTCACCGTGCATGGCGTGACCCGGCCGGTGGTGCTGGACGCCACGCTGAACAAGGTGGGCCCGCATCCGATGACCAAGGCGCCGTCGATCGGCTTCGACGCCACCGCCAGCATCAAGCGTTCGGATTTCGGCGTCGGTGCCTACGTGCCGAACGTCAGCGACGAGCTCAGCATCCGCATCACCACCGAGGCCTCGGTGCCGAAGAAGAAGTAAGCCAGTATCCCGCGGGCACAAAAAAACCGCGCCGTCGATGGCGCGGTTTTTTCGTGCGCTGAGACCCGAGTCAGTTCGCCTTCACGCCGGGGTCCTTCAGCGATTCCAGCTTGCCGAGGTCGATGCTGGCGACTGCCTGCTTCAACTGGTCGGTGCTGTCCACGTCGCCGCTCGCCCTCACCGTGAAACGCTTGCCGACCACCACGCTGCATTCGCCGTATTTCGACCGGGTGTCCCATGCCTCGTGGACCAGGTTGCCGTCGGCGCTGCAGGTCTTCTCGTAGCCGTGGTCCAGGCGTAGGCCACGGTCTTCAGCGCCTGCGCCATGTCTTTCTGGCCGCCGAAGGTGGGCGACAGCGCGTTGATGATCAGCGCCACCACGTAGACGATCACCAGCGCCAGCACGTAGTGCAGCACCGATGCCCATGCCGATCGGCGTGCGCACGGTGGTGCCGAACGCGCCGCTGCCGATCAGGCTGCCCTTGATGAAGCCGGCGATGATCGGCAGGGCGGCGACGATCGCGATGTAGCCGGCGTACAGGCCTTGCACGGCGGCCGGCCCGGCGGCGGCGGGCCATTCGGTCCTGGGCGTGGTCGGGATGGCCTTGATGCGTTCAATGATCTTTCCGAAATCCATGGTCAGCTCCTGAGCCCGTTGCAGTTGGCCCGGCGCAGGGCGCCGGGTCGAGGATGGTGTGCTCACTTCATGACAGCCGCCGCGACTGGTGACGGCTCGACGCCGCGGCGGTGGTTTTCCCTTGGAGTTCCCCTGCGCCGTCCCCCGACAGAAGGCTGCAGCCTGCTACCATTTGCGGCCTGATGCCCAGTCTGGAGTCCACTGATGTCATCCCCCCTTTCCGCGGCGGTATCACCGATGCCGGCAAATGCCGAAAATCGTTACGAAGTGACGCGCGCCGACCTGCCGCTGTCCTGCCCGATGCCCGGCATGGCGCTGTGGAATTCGCACCCGAAGGTGTACCTGCCGATCGTCGACGATGGCGGCGAATCAACCTGCGCCTACTGCGGCGCGCATTACGTCCTGCGCGACTGATCATCCGGGTCCACCCGAACCGCTGGCGGCACTACTTTTGCATGTCTCCAGAGAATGAAAGCCTCCAGCCCCGAGCTCATGTCCAGCATTGCCGTGCCCGTCAAGCTGCTGACCGTGGTCCAACTGATCCCCGCGCTGCATTCCGGCGGCGCGGAGCGGTCGGCGCTGGAGATCGCGCGGGCGCTGGTGCAGGCCGGCCACCGCTCGGTGGTGATCTCGGCCGGCGGGCGGCTGGTCGAACAGCTGCAGGCCGAGGGCAGCGAGCACATCACGCTGGACCTGGGCCGCAAGTCGCTGGGCGCGCTGACCCGTCTGGGCGCGTTGCGCCGGGCGCTGCGTGAGCTGAAGCCCGATATCGTGCATGCCCGTTCGCGGCTGCCGGCCTGGATGGGCTGGTGGGCGCTGAAGGGGATGACGCCGCGGCCGCATTTCGTCACCACCGTGCACGGGCTCAATTCGCCGGGCCGCTACAGCGCGATCCTGCTGCGCGGCGAGCGCGTGGTGGCGGTCTCGCAGACCCTGCGCGACTACGTGCTGAGCCATTACCGCTGGCTGGAGCCGGGCAAGGTGCGGGTGGTCCCGCGCGGCATCGACCCGGTGGCGTTTCCCTACGGGCATCGTCCGGACGACGCCTGGCAGAAGGCGTTCTTCGCCGAGTTTCCGGCGCTGACCGGCGCGCCGCTGCTGACCCTGCCCGGACGCGGCACGCGGCTGAAGGGGCATCATGACGCGATCGAGCTGCTGGCCGACCTGAAGCGCCGCGGCATCGAGGCGCGACTGCTGCTGCTGGGCGTGATCGAACCCGGCCGCGAAGCCTACGTGGCCGAATTGCAGGAGCTGATCCGGTTGCGCGGGGTGGCCGCGCAGGTGGTGCTGGCGCCGCCGCGCCACGACGTGCGCGACATCTACGCGATCTCGGCGCTGCTACTGCAGCTGTCGAACAAGCCCGAATCGTTCGGCCGCACGGTGATCGAGGCGCTGTCGCTGTGTCGGCCGGTGCTGGGCTACGCGCACGGCGGTGTCGGCGAGCTGCTGGCCGAACTGTATCCGGCCGGCCGCGTGCCGCCGGGCGATCGCGAGCGGCTGGTCGAGCGGGCCGCCGAGCTGCTGCGCGTGGCGCCGCCGATCTCGCCGCTGCAAAGCTACCGCCTGATCGACATGCAGCAGGCCACGCTGGCGCTGTACGACGAAGTGACCGCCGGCTGAGACAGCCCGCTTGGCGGGTGCGCGTACTCGCCTACAATGCGTGATCGTCTTCGCCACGGTCCGCGCATGCATTCCTTCACCACCTCGCTCAAGGCCGCGCTGCGTTCTCCGCTGCTGCCGTTCTGGCTGGTGATCGCGCTGCTGCCGTTCGGGCGCAGTTCCGAACTGGGCACCGCGCTGTGCCTGCTCGGCGTGATCATGCTGTTCGCGCGCGACCCGCAGGCGCTGCGCCAGCATGCCGGCGCACGACTGCTGCTGTGGCTGCTGGCCGCCTACGTGGGCGCGGCGCTGCTCTCCGCCGTCGACGCGATCATGCCGGGCAAGAGCTGGAGTACCGTGGCCGCGTTGCTGCGTTATGCGCCGCTGGGCCTGTACGCCTGTTTCGCGGTCCGCCGCGAGCACAAGCTGGAGGCGCTGTACGTGGCCGTGGCCTGGGTGCTGGCGCTGTGGTGTGCCGACGCCTGGCTGCAGGCGCTGACCGGCTGGAGCCTGGGCGGGCACGCCGAAGCCGAGCGCGTCTCCGGCATCTTCGGCGCCGACAACCTCAAGCTGGGGCCGACGCTGGCGGTGCTGTCGCCGTTCGCGCTGTGGGCGGCGCGGCGGCGCTGGGGCCTGCCGGGCCTGCTGTTCGCGTTCGCGCTGGTGCTGGGGCCGGTGCTGCTGGCCGGCTCGCGTGCGGCCTGGCTGTGCTATGCGCTGGTGGCGCTGGGCTTCGCCTGGCGCGAGGCGCGTTCGCCGCTGCGCCTTGCCGGTTTCTGCGCGGTCGCGGCGGTGCTGCTGGCGCTGGCCGGCGGTATCGCCTTGAAGACTTCCGCGCGCTTCCACGATCGCATCGAGCGCACCCTGTTCGCGTTGCAGGGCACCGACCAGTCCATCGACACCGCGCTCAGCGGCCGGCTCGAGATCTGGCGTACCGGCGTCAACATGTTCATGGCGCACCCGGTCAACGGCGTCGGCGTGCGCGGCTTCCGCTATGCGTATCCGCAATACGCCGCGGCGAACGATCACTTCGTGGTGACCACGGAAGCCTGCGGCGTCGGCGAGGGCGCGTGCCATGCACACCAGCTGGTGCTGGAGGTGCTCAGCGAAACCGGCACGCTCGGCCTGCTGCTGTGGCTGGCCGCGGTAGTGTTGGCGTGGCGCGCGTGGCGCCGGGTCGGTGCGGCGGCGCGGGCGCGGGCGTTCCCGGCCACGCTGGCGCTGGGCGTGATGCTGTTTCCGCTGAACACCCACCTGGCGTTCTATTCGGCGTGGTGGGGGCTGCTGTTCGCCTGGCTGCTCGGGCTGTGGTGCGCTGGGTTGTTCGTGGAGACGCGCGATGAGGCGTGAGTTGCTGTCGGTGGTGGTGACCACGTTCAACAATGCCGGCACGCTCGACGCCTGCCTGCGCGGGGTGAGCTGGGCCGACGAGATCGTGGTGCTGGACTCGGGCTCGACCGACGCCACCACGGCGATCGCCGCGCACTACGGCGCGCGCATCCACACCCAGCCGTTCGCCGGTTACAGCGCGCAGAAGCAGGCGGCGATCGACCTGGCCAGCCATCGCTGGGTACTGCTGCTGGATTCCGACGAGTCGCTGAACGCGGACGCCGCCGCGCGCCTGCAGCAAGCGCTGCGGGCGCCGGCGCACGCGGGCTACCAGTTGTGGCGGCGCGAGTGGCAGTTCTGGCGCTGGCAGTCGCGGCGCGGCCGGCTGAATCACTACGTGCGCCTGTTCGACCGGCAACGCGCGCGCATGAGCGGCCACGAGGTACACGAGGAAGTGCAGGTGGATGGCCCGGTGGGCGTGCTCGACGTGGTCATCGATCATTACGGCGAACCCGACATCGCCGGACGCGTGGCCAAGGCGAACCGCTACTCCAGCCTGCAACTGACCGACCTGGCCAGACGCAAGGTCGGCTGGCTGCGGCTGCGCATGGTGGCGTATCCGGCGGTGGCGTTCCTGCGCTACTACGTGCTGCGCGGCCACTGGCGCTCCGGCTGGGCCGGCTTCATCGCGGCGCGCATCCACGCGTTCTACGCGTTCCTGAAATACGCCAAGTTGTACGAGCGTCGGCGGCCGCGGGATTGAACGCCCCCAAGGCTCAGTTGCCGGCCAGTATCTGCAGGAACTGGCCGGCGATCACCTGCGTGCTGAAATGCTGCTGCACGTAGTCGTGTGCGGCGGCGCCCATCGACGCCAGCAAGGCCGGATCGCACAGCTTCAGGATCGCGTCGCGCCACGCCGCGATGTCGCCCGGCGGCAGCAGCAGGCCGGTCACGCCGGCCTCGAGTGTCTCGGGAATCCCGCCGATGTCGCTGCCCAGCACGGGGACGCCGGCGGCCTGTGCCTCGACCGAGACCCTGCCAAACGTTTCCGTGGCGATCGACGGGAAGGCCAGCATGGAGAGTGCGCTGTAACAGCGTTGGACGTCAGGGATCCAGCCCAGGAAGTGATGCCGGTTCGCGGTCGGGCCCGCCGCGGCGCGCTCGCGCAGCGTCCGCGCATCCGGGCCGTCGCCCAGCCACACGCAATGCAGCCGCGGCTGTTCCGCCATGGCTGCGCTGGCGGCTTCGAGCAGCGGGAAGATGCCCTTGCCGTTGTGCATGCGGCCGATGTAGCCGAGCACGATCGCCTCTTCATCCAGGCCGAGCGAGTTCAGGATCTCGCTGCGCCGGCACGGATCGGGTCGGCACAGTGCCATGTTGACCGGGTTGTAGAGCACCCGTACCAGCTGGCCGGGAATGCCTCGATCAAGGTAGGCCTGGCGGGCATGCTTCGAGACGGCGAGGAAGCGTTGCGCGAGGCGTGGGATCAGGTACGCGGAAAGGCGCTTCATCGGCGGCGTGCGATGCCGGAACAGCGCCACCGGCACGTGCAGCAGCCGTCCGATCAGGATCAGCGGCCAGTATTCCTTGCCGAAGTTTCCCACCAGCCAGTCCGGTTTCAGTTGCCGCGCTGCCTTGATGACGGCGACATAGCCGCGCAGATCAAGCACGTTGCAGAATTTCGCCTTGTACCGGCGCACATCGGAGCGGGCCAGCCCCTGCCAGATCGGGCCATCGGGATGGACCACCGCACCGACCTGATGCCCGGCCTCGGCCATGGCTTGCGCCAATGCGACGAAGTGGCTGGCGGCCCCGGTGTTCTCGGGATTGGTGCCGACAAGGAGCAGCTTCACGCGCGGCGATCCTCGTAGCGTGACAGCACCCGCAGGGCGAACTGCGGCAGCAGGTGGTGGCGCGCCACCTGCACCCGCGGCAGTTGCCACAGGTCCATGCCGGCGCGTGCCCGGCCGCGCCGGGTCGTGGTCGCGGCGGCGAAGCCGGCTTCGCGCACCTTGTCGGCCACGCGCTCGTCGGCGTCGCCATACGGGTAGCAGAACTGCGTGACGGGCGTGCCGAGGCGATCCTCCAGCGCGGCCTTGCTGCCGTGGATCTCGTCGTGCAGTTGCGCGTCATCGCATTGCGTGAGGCGGGGGTGGCTGCGGCTGTGCGCACCGATTTCCATGCCGCCACGATGCCAGTGGCGCAACTGCTCCACCGACATCAGCGGCTTGCGCACGCCCAGCCGCTCGGCATCCCACTGGTTGTATCGCCCGATGCTGCCGCTGACGACGTAGCAGGTGGCGCTGAAGCCGTACCGCTGCAGGATGGGCAGGGCCGAGTCCAGGTTGTCCACGTAGCCGTCGTCCAGCGTGATGACGGCGATGCGGCCGGCACGTTCGCCCTGCAGGTACGGCATCGCGGCCGACATGGACAGTCCGGTGTAACCGAGCCGGTGCAGCAGCCACATCTGCCGCGCGAATGCCGCCGGGCTCACGAACAGGCTGCGGTACACGCGCAGGTCGCGCGGTGCGCGCGCGATGTTGTGGTACATGAGGATGGGCAGGGCGGGTGTTCCCCGCGAAGGGGCGTCGCTCACTTTTCCAACTCCTTTGCCGGTGCGGTGCAAGGGAGTGGCGAGTCATCGCGCCAGCCCTCTCCGGCCCGGTCGTGCCGCAAGCCGAAAAGGCCCGGCGGTCTGCGGGTCGAGGTGATTGCGCAAAGTCGCCACTTCGGATGCGAGGCGGGTCGTCGGAGTCGATCCGGGTCTCGAAAGCGGCGCAATTTTCGACGGGCCAGGCTTTCACCCGCCTGTCGGAGGGGTCAGTAGATCGCAGGCGCGCCGGGCGGGCGGGTCTTGAAGCGCTTGTGCACCCACAGGTACTGCTCGGGCGCCTCGCGCACCATCTGCTCGATGCAGGCGCTGACGCGGGCGGTGTCGGTTTCCGCGTCAGTACCGGGGAAGCCGTCCAGCGGCGCGCCGAGACGCAGCGCGTAACCCTGCCCGCCGGGCAGGCGGCGATGGAAGAACGGGATCACCAGCGCGCCGGACATCCGCGCCAGGTGATGGGTGGCGGTGACGGTGGCCGCCGGCACGCCGAAGAACGGCACGAACACGGTGTCCTTGCTGCGCATGTCCTGGTCCGGCGCGTACCACAGCGTGCCGCCGCCGCGCAGGTACTTCACGGTGCCGCGGATGTCGTCCTTGTCGAACATCGCGTCGGCGTAGTCCAGCCGTGCGCGCAGCACCACCCATTCGAACACGGCCGAGTCCATCCGGCGGTACATGCCGGCGATGCGGATGCGCTGCGAGACCAGCCGCGCGCACAGCTCCAGGTGCGAGAAGTGCCCGCCGACCAGCAGCACGCCCTTGCCCTGCGCGCGCGCCGCTTCGAGATGTTCCAGCCCCTCGATGCGGGTCGGGATGCTGGCCATGCGCCGCTCGCTGCCCATCCAGCCCAGCGCGAACTCCACCAGCATCAGGCCGATGTCGCGCAGGTTCGCATCGAGCAGCGCGGCACGCGCGGCGGCATCGAGTTCGGGAAAGCACAGCGCGATGTTCGCCGCGGCGATGCGCCGCCGCGCGGAGGGAACCCGCGGCACCAGCGCGCCGAGCCGGCGGCCCAGCCACATCAGCGCGCGCTGCGGCAGCCGCGCGATCAGCCAGATCGCGCCCACGCCCAGCCACGCCGGCCAGTGGTGCGGCGCGAGCAGCGAACGGGTGAAGGCGGGGCGGGGCATGCCGGGCATCGTGCGCATTGTAGCGGAGGCGGGAAGCGGGAACGGCGGGCGGCAGCGTGTCGCATGCTTCAGTCCCGTGTGCCGTTCCCGCCCACCCGCTCTCGTATACTGCCGCGTTGGACTGACGGGCATTGACGTTGCGCTATCTCTACACCCTCGCGATGTTCCTGGTGACGCCGCTGCTGGTATTGCGGCTGCTGGCGCGCGGGGTGCGTTCGCGGCCTTACCACCGGCGCTGGCCGGAACGGTTCGGCTTCTTCGATCCGCCCGGTTTCAGTGGCAGCCTGTGGGTGCACGCGGTGTCGGTGGGCGAGGTGAATGCGGCCGAGCCGCTGATCAAGGCGTTGCGGCGGGATTACCCGAACGCGCCGCTGGTGGTCACCACGGTCACGCCGACCGGCACCGCGCGCGTGCAGCAGCTGTTCGGCGACAGCGTGTTCCACGTCTACCTGCCGTATGACCTGCCGTACGCGGTGGGCCGCTTCCTGAAAAAGATCCGGCCGCGGCTGGCGCTGATCGTGGAAACCGAGATCTGGCCGAACCTGTATTTCGCCTGCCGCCGGCGCGGCATCCCGCTGATGATCGTCAATGCGCGGTTGTCGGAGCGCTCGCTGCGCGGCTACAAGCCGCTGCGCGGGTTGCTGCGTTCGGCGCTGCGCTGCGTGCGCCTGATCGCCGCGCAGTCGCGCACCGACGCCGCGCGCTATCGCCTGCTCGGCGCCGATCCGGAACAGGTGCTGGTGACCGGCAACATGAAGTTCGACATGCCGATGCCGGACGGCGCGGTGGCCGACGGTGCATCGATGCGCGAGCACTGGGGACCGCGGCGACCGGTATGGATGGCGGCCAGCACCCACGAGGGCGAGGAGCTGGCGGTACTGGAAGCGCACCTGCAGGTATTGAAGCGCTTGCCCGATGCGCTGCTGCTGCTCGCGCCGCGCCACCCGGAACGCTTCCGCGCGGTCGAGCATGCGGTGCGCAGCCTCGGCTTCACGACCGCCACGCGCAGCCTCGACGGCGTGCCGTCGGCATCGCACCAGGTCTTCGTGATCGACGCCATGGGGCAGCTGATGCCGTTCTTCGCGGCGTCCGACCTGGCCTTCGTCGGCGGCAGCCTGGTGCCGATCGGTGGCCACAACGTGCTGGAGCCGGCGGCCTTGTCGGTGCCGGTGCTGGTGGGCCCGAAGACCTTCAACTTCGAGGAGATCACCCGCAGCCTGATCGAAGAAGGCGGTGCCGAACGCGTGGCGGATGCCGAGCGGCTGGGGCCGGCCGTGCTGCAGTTGTTGCTTGATGCAACGAAGCGCGCACGGATGGGACAGGCTGCGCAGTGCGTGTTCGAGCGCGAGCGTGGCGCGGTGCAGCGGGTCATGCGGCTGATCGACACCTTGCTGCAGGAGTGACGGTGCGAAAAACAGGACGGCCGGGCGTGGCCCGGCCGTCTTCGCGTGCAACGTGAGGCGGCTTACTGCAGCAGTGCGTTGATGGCCTCGATGTCCTTCAGTTCGGCCGTGCCCGCGGTCTGCTTGAGCAGCAGCTTGTTCAGGATGAACTGGTGACGGGCCTGCGAGTAGCTGCTCTCCGAGGAGGTCAGGGTCTGGATCGCCAGCAGCACGTTGGTCATCGTCTGGGTGCCGACATCGAAGCCGGCACGGGTCGCCTCGAGCGCCTTGCGGCCGGAATCCACCGAGGCCTTGGCCGATTCCACCTGGGCGATGCCGGCGATGACCGAGCGGTAGTAGTTGAGCGTGTCGCGTACCACCTGGCGCCGCTGCGCTTCCATCGCGTCGGTGGCGGCATCGCGCTGGTAGATCGACTGGCGCACGCGCGACTGGGTCGCGCCGCCGGAGAAGATCGGCACGTTCAAGGTCAACCCGATCGTGGTCGAGGAGGGGTCGCGGTAGCGGCCGGAGGCGTCGCTCTCCGACCAGCCGGCGCCCTTGCCGTAGGAGACGCCGGCGGTGATCGTCGGCAGATGGCCGGCGCGCGCCGCGCTGATGTTGTGCTGGGCCGTCTCCACGTTGTATTTCTGCGTGAGCAGGTTGGGATTGGTTTCCAGCGCCTGCTTGACCCAGCTTTCCTGGTCGGCCGGCGCCGGCGGCTGCATCGGCAGGTCGTCGCGCAGCTTCTTCAGGTCACCGGTCGGCTTGCCGGTGATCTGGGTGAGCGCCTCGCGGGCATCGTTGAGCGCATTCTGCGCGGCGATGGTCTGCGACTTGGCCGCCTCGTAATAGGCCTTGGCCTGGTACACGTCGGTGATCGCGGAGAGGCCGACCTTGAAGCGCTGGTCGGACTGCTCGTACTGCTGGCGGAAGGCGTCCTCGTTGGCCTTGGCGTAGGTCAGCTCGTCCTCGCTGGTCAGCACGCCGAAGTAGGCCGCCGCCACGCGCCCGTAAAGCTCCTGCGCCGCCGCCTGGTACAGCTCGTCCTGCGCGTCCGACGCCGAGTGGGCGGCCTTGAGGTTGGCGTACTTGCTGAAGTCGAGCACGGTCTGGCTGAGCGTGCCGTTGATCGAACGCGAGCGGCTGTGGCCGATCTGGTTGCCGCCGTTGGTCTGGTTGAGGCTCATGCTTGCGCCGATCTGCGGCAGCAACAACGCACGTGCCTGGTCCACCCCCTCGCCGGTGGCCAGCCGGGTGGCGTCGGCCTGCGACAGCACCGGATCGTTGGCGCGCGCTTCGCGGTAGGCATCGAGCAGATCCTCGCCGTGGCTGGGCAGCGAGATGGCGGCCAGGGCCAGTGCAAGAGTGAGCAGCTTCAAACGCATGGGGTGCCTCGTGGGGATCGATTCGGGGGGCGAAATCAGAACACGAACCGTTGCGGCGGTTCGGCATGGGTCAGGTAGGGCAGGTCAGTTTCGAACAGGGTTTCCTCGCGATAGCGGCCGGCGCCTTCGTGGGTGAGCAGGATGGCCTGCTGCACCGGCGACTGGCCCCGGATGACCAGCGCGCGCGCGCCGGGCTTGAGCCAGGTCAGCCAGCGCGGCGGGATCGCGTGCACCGCACCGGTCACCACCAGCGCATCGAACAGGCCATCGGGCTGCCAATCGTTGACCGCCTCGCCGGTGGCCAGAGCGGCATTGGTGATGCCGGCGGCCTGCAGGCGCCGTGCGGCGGCCGCGATGAAATCGGCGTGGATGTCGACGCTGCTCACCCGGGCGGACAGGGTGGCCAGGCAGGCGGTGAGGAAGCCCGAACCGGTGCCGATTTCCAGCACGTGGTCGGTGGGCAGCAGCTCCAGCGCCTGCAGCACGCGGCCTTCCACCACCGGCTTCATCATCACTTCGCCGTGGCCCAGCGGCAGGCACAGGTCGGCGAACGCCAGCTGGCGGTGTTCGGCGGCGACGAAATCCTCGCGGCGCACGCGGCTGAGCACGTCCAGCACGCGGCCGTCCAGCACTTCCCACGGGCGCACCTGGTTTTCCACCATGTTCAGTCGCGCCTGCTCGATATTCATCGCCATCTGCTTGTGTCCCGTGCGGATCGGAAAAGGTCAAAAAGGATAAGCGCTAGCGCCTGCCCCTACAATGACGCGCCCCGACAGTGGCAAGCCTGCCGGTTGCACGACAGACCACGAAGTGCCGGAAGTCATCGCAAGGGGTTGACGGGCGTCACCCGCTGCCGCGCGCAGGCGGAAAGGTCTCGAAACCGTGGTCCCGACGCCATCTTGGAAAATAATTGAACCGCCGCGTATAATAAAGCGAAAATTTCCGTTTGGGAAGGTGGAGGCATGAATACCAGCGCGCAAATCAGGCCCCAGGGTCCCGGTCGCCCGAAGGACATGGAGAAGCGTGCGGCCATCCTGGTGGCGGCGAAGGCCCTGTTCATCCGCAACGCGTTTGCCGGTACCAGCATGGACGCGATCGCGGCGGATGCCGGCGTGTCCAAGCTCACCGTGTACAGCCACTTCGGCGACAAGGACAACCTGTTCCGCGAAGTGATCCGTTCGCGCATCCAGGACCTGCTGCCGGAGGAGACCTACTTCTTCGATCCGCACGCCGACATCCGCACCACCCTGCTGCGGGTGGCGCTGACCCATGCCCACCTCGATTGCAACGCCGAGACCGTGGGCACGTTCCGCGCCATTCTCAGCGACTGCCGCCAGGGCAACCCGCGCTACGGCAAGCTGATCTGGGAAGAGGGCGCGGTGCGTACGCATGGCTTGATGGAACGCCTGCTGCAGCAGGCGGTTGACGCCGGCCAACTCGATATCGACGACGTGGCGCGCGCCAGCGGGCAGTTCCTCAGCCTGATCAAGGGCAACCTGATGATGCGCCAGATGTTCGGTTGCACCGAATGCCCCGAGAGCTATGCCGAGGAAATCGAAAGCACCGCGCGCGCCGGCGTCGAGATGTTCCTGCGCGCCTACCGGCCACGTTGAGCCGAGACGCTTGAACCGGGCCAGGTGAAGTTCTCTTCACCCGGCTTTTTCATGCACGTTCCTAGGCTGGGGCTTTCGACGGTACCGCAGGTTCACCGGTACCGGTCCCCACACACGCCGGAGCAAGCCATGGCCAAGACCAAGCCGTTCGTCAGCGACCTCGAGAACATCCGCAAGCGCGCACGCCAGGACATCGACAAGGGCGCGATGACGGCGGGCTACCGTGCGGACCGGGCCACCGTGGTCAAGCTGCTCAACCACGCGCTGGCCACCGAACTGGTTTGCGTGCTGCGCTACAAGTACCACTACTACATGGCCTCGGGCATCCACTCGCAGTCGATCAAGGCCGAATTCCTGCAGCACGCGAACGAGGAGCAGGCCCATGCCGACCTGATCGCCGAACGCATCACCCAGCTCGACGGCAAGCCAAACCTGTCGCCGGAAGGCCTGCTCAGCCGCAGCCATTCCGACTATGTCGAGGGCGAGGACATCGTCGACATGATCAAGGAAGACCTGGTCGCCGAGCGGATCGCGATCGACAGCTACCGCGAGATGATCAGCTATATCGGCACCGACGACCCGACCACCCGCCGCGTGCTGGAAGGCATCCTGGCGATGGAGGAAGAGCACGCCGAGGACATGAACACGCTGCTGGAACAGCTCGGCAAGAAGGGCGAGCCGGCGAAGCCATCGCCGACCCGGAAAGCCACGGGCAAGCGCGGCTGATCGTGCGCGGCGGCGCGCACGCACGCCGCGCGACACATCACCAGCCGGCCAGCGCCAGCTTGCCGATCGTGCTGCCCGATTCCAGCCGGCGATGCGCCTCGCGCAGGTTCGTCGCATGGATCGGCGCCAGCGTCTCGGTGCGCGTGCCGCGCAACTCGCCGGCATCGATCAACGTGGCGACCCGTTCGAGGATGCGGCCCTGCTCGGCCATGTCGGCGGTATGGAAGCGCGCGCGGGCGAACATGAATTCCCAGTGGATGCCGATGCATTTGGCCTTGTACGGGTCGCCGATCTTCAGCGCGCCGACCGGCTCCACGATCAGGCCGACGTGGCCTTGCGGCGCGAGCAGTTCGCCGATCGCCTCCCAGTAGTGATCGGTATCGGCAAGGTTGAGCACCGCGTCGACCTGGCCGAAACCCAGTGCTTCCAGCTGCGGCGCCAGCGGGTGGCGATGGTTGACCACGTACAGCGCGCCCATCGTGCGGCACCAGTCCGTGGTCTCGTCGCGCGAAGCCGTGGCGATCACGGTGAAGCCGGCGCGTCGCGCCAGCTGGATCGCGATCGAGCCGACCCCGCCGGCGCCACCGATCACCAGCAGCGACTTGCCCTCGCCGCCGTGCTCGCTGTCGAACGGCATGCGCTGGAACAGCAGCTCCCACGCGGTAATCGCGGTCAGCGGCAGGGCGGCGGCGTCGGCCGGATCGAGCGACCGCGGCGAATGGCCGGCCAGGCGTGCGTCGACCAGCTGGAACTGCGCGTTGCTGCCGGGGCGGGTGACGTCGCCGGCGTAGTACACACGATCGCCCGGCTGGAAGCCGTCGACCGATGCGCCGACGGCCTCGACGACACCGGCGGCGTCGTAGCCGAGTACCTTCGGCTGTTCTTCGACCTGCGGCCTGGGCGAGCGGAGCTTGGTGTCGACCGGATTCACCGACACCGCCTCGACGCGTACCAGCAGGTCGTGTTCGCCGGGTACGGGCGTGGGCAGTTCGACGTCGAGCAGCGACTGCGGGTCATCGATCGGCAGGTAGCGGGTGAGTGCGACGGCTTTCATGCTTGCGCCTCCGTGGGGACGTTGAACGGCACCGGTGGGGGATTGCGCTCGGCGAACATGCCGTTCCAGTAGGGATAGTAAGGATACGGCGGCATCACCGCGCTGGCTGCATCCAGCCGCGCGACCTGCGTCGCATCGAGCGCCCAAGCCGACCGCGCCCAGGTTGTTGCGCAGCAGCTGCTCGTTGCGCCCGCCTCATTCGGGCCGTCGCCCGCGCGCAGGGAGATCTTGGTCGCGCTGCATTCGGTCTGGCACGTGCACGGGCAACTGCGCGCCGGCCGGCTGCAGGTGCTGCTGCCGGACTATCCGATTGCCGCCACCGGCATCCACGCGGTGATGCCGCAACGCCGGCTGGTGCCGCCACGGGTACGTGCGTTCGTGGATTTTCTGGCCGAGCGGCTGGGCGGGCATCCGCCGTGGGAGCAATGAAGGGCGTTGTAAGCTTGGTCACCCCGTTCGTTGCCCACGCAGGAGTCGCCCGATGCAGACCCAGGACACCTCGAACCCGCCGCGCCACGGCATCCGCCGCGCCATCCTGGCCCTGCTCGCGTTGCTGGTGCTGTGCGTGGCGGCGCTGATGTGGTGGTGGGACAGCGAGCCGCCGTTGTTCGAACCGGCGGCGGTGACCCAGGCGCATATGCAGCAACTGCAGCGGCCGCTCAGCATCGGCGCCACCACCACGGTCACCCTGATCGCCTCGGTGCGCACCCTGCTCGACAAGCGCGGCGGCTACCTCAGCAACGACAGACTGCCGCCGGGCGTGTTCATGGACAACGTTCCCAACTGGGAATTCGGTTCGCTGACCGCGTCGCGCGACCTGGTGCGCGCGCTGCGCAACGACTTCAGCCGCTCGCAGACGCAGTCGACCGAGGACAAGGACCTGGCCGAGGCCGATCCGCTGCTCAACAGCCCGAACGACCGCTGGCTGCTGCCCAGCTCGGAGAGCCAGTACCGCAAGGCGATCAGGCATCTGGACGGCTATCTGGGCCGGCTCGGCGACAGCGACGACAGCAATGCGCACTTCTACGCGCGCGCCGACAACCTGGCCGACTACCTGCAGGTCGCCTCGGCGCGGCTGGGCTCGCTGTCGCAGCGGCTGTCGGCCAGCGTGGGCCAGATCCGCCTCGGCGACGTTCCCTCGATCGACGCGCCGGCCGAAGCCGGCACGGCGCGCGCGCCCGGCGGCGGCCGGCTGGTGAAAACCTCGTGGACCAGGATCGACGACAACTTCTACGAGGCCCGCGGCTACACCTCGACCCTGCTGGAGCAGCTCAAGGCGTTCCAGCAGGATTTCGGCCCGATCCTGCGCAGCAAGCACGCCGACGTCAGCCTGCAGCAGGTGATTCGCGAGCTGGAGGAAGCGCAGCGCCCGCTGCACAGCCCGATGGTGCTGAACGGCTCGCCGTTCGGCTTCTTCGCCAACCACTCGCTGGTGATGGCGAACTACGTGTCGCGCGCCAACGCGGCACTGATCGACCTGCGCGAGCTGCTCAAGCGCGGCTGACCGGAACGGACAAACCCCGCCGAAGCGGGGTCTGTCCATGCACCGGCGCGGCGAGCACCGGGCTCAGTCGCTGATCGCATCCTGGTAACGCTGGAAACCGGCCACGATCTCGGCCTTGGCCTCGTCGGCGCCGACCCAGCCCTCCACCTTCACCCACTTGCCCTTCTCCAGGTCCTTGTAGTGCTCGAAGAAGTGGCCGATGCGCTCCAGCCAGTGCGGCGAGACGCCCTTCATGTCGTTGATGTGCGCGTAGCCCGGGAACACCCTGGGCGACGGGATCACCACCAGCTTCTCGTCGCTGCCGGCCTCGTCGGTCATCTTCAGCATGCCGACCGGATGGCAGCGGATCACCGAACCCACGGCCAGCGGCAGCGGCAGGATCACCACCGCGTCCAGCGGGTCGCCGTCGCCGCCCAGCGTGCGCGGCACATAGCCGTAGTTGCACGGGTAGCGCATCGGCGTGGACAGGATGCGGTCGACGAAGATCGCGCCGCTTTCCTTCTCCACCTCGTACTTGACCGGCTCGGCATCCTTGGGGATTTCGATGATGACGTTGATTTCGTCCGGCACGTTGCGACCGGCGGAGACGAGGTGCAGACCCATGGAATGTCCTTGGCGATAAAGGAGGGAAAGGAGGCCCGCAAGAATACGCCAAACGCTGCTGCGACGCAGCAACGGCGGCGCCGCGACGGCAACGCTCAGGCCTTCTTCGGCTTCCTGTAAGGGCGCTCGCGCAGCCATTTGGTGGCGATCCACTTCTCGCCCTGCAGCACCGGCAGGCCGGCGTGCAGCGAATTCGGGTCGCCGGTTTCGTAGGCGAAATAGACGGCCGCGCCGCGCCGCGCGGTGACGGTGAGACCGATCTCGGGGAACGCCGTGCCGCCGCCTCGCGCGGGCGTGTTCAGGTACATCACCACGCTGGCGATGCGCTGCCCGCCCACCGCGGTGATCGCGCCGTAGCCGAGCTGCTCCGGGTCGAACCAGTCGAAGTGCGGCTCGTACTCCTGACCCGGCAGGTAGTGCAGGATCTGCAGGCCTTCGCCGTGGCTCGCCGGCACGCCGAGCAGGGCGGCCAGGCGCTGCTCGATGCGGCCGACCAGCGGCACTTCGTTCAGGGTGAAGAACATTCCCTCGCTGGTGCGCCGCTGGTCCACCTGGTGGCGGCCCTCGCTATCGACGGTGAGCGCGCGCTGCAGACGCGGCCGCGCCAGCTCGATCAGTTCGTCGCATTCCTGCCCGCTGAGGATGTTCTCCAGCACCCGCAGCGCGGGCACGTCGACGCCGAGCGAAACGCCGACGGCATGCCCGTCGATGCACACTTCCGGCGCCTCGGGGTGCTTCGTGCGCAGGGCCTGCGGCGATCCCCTGGTGGTGCTGGCAAGCAGCGTCGCCAGCGGCAGCTTCAATACCTCGGCGACGATGCTGCGGCTCTGCCGCGGGTCGTAGCCGTTCTCCGTCAGCAGCCGCAGCACTTCCGGCACGCCGTGCCCGGCCCGCGTCGTGGCGAGGATCCATTCGCGCAGTTCGGGGCTGATGGTGGTGCGTGGGTGCATGGCGATGGGCGGAGGCGACGGATCGCGAAAGCTTACTTCAGGCCACCTTTCCATACGACGCGAGCCGGCAGATGCCGGCTCGCGGGTGCTGCATGACGGCGATCGGTCGTCCTACTTCAACTGGTCCCACAAAAAGTCGTAGGCCATCGCGTGCATGTGCGCGGACTGCCGGTTGTCCGCGCCGGCGCCGTGGCCGCCTTCGAGATTCTCGTAGAACCACACGTTCGGCTGGCCCTGCGCCTGCATCCTCGCGGCCATCTTGCGCGCCTGCACCGGGCCGACGCGGTCGTCGCTGGTGGCGGTGTAGAACAGCGCCGGCGGGTAGTGGCCGTTCTTCTTCACGTTCTGGTACGGCGAGAAGGTCCTGATGAAGTTCCAGTCCGCCGTGTCCGGGTTGCCGTACTCGGCCATCCACGAGGCGCCGGCGGACAGGTGGATGTAGCGCTTCATGTCCAGCAGCGGCACCTCGCAGGCGATCGCGCCGAACAGCTGCGGGTACATCGTGAGCATGTTGCCCATCAGCAGGCCGCCGTTGCTGCCGCCTTCGGCGCCGAGGTGCTTCGCCGAGGTGACGCCGCGCCTGACCAGATCCTCGGCCACCGCGGCGAAGTCCTCGTACGCGCGCGGACGGTTCGCCTTCAGCGCGGCCTGGTGCCACTGCGGGCCGTACTCGCCGCCGCCGCGGATGTTCGCGATCACGTAGACGCCGCCGCGTTCCAGCCACGCGCGGCCGACGCTGCCGCTGTACTGCGGTTGCAGCGACACCTCGAAGCCGCCGTAGCCATACAACAGGGTGCGGTTGGCGCCGTCCAGCTTGAGATCCTTCGGGGCGATCTCGAAGTACGGCACGCGGGTGCCGTCCTTCGACTGCACGAAGTGCTGGCTGACCGCGAACTTCGCGGCATCGAAGAACGCCGGCGCCTGCTTGATCGTCTCGGCCGCCGCGCCGTCCAGCACGCCGCGCTGCAGCGACGACGGCGCCAGGAAGCCGGTGACGTCGAGCCAGTACTCGTCGCTGTGGTCGGGGTCGGTATCGATCACGTTGATCGTGCTCATCGCCGGCGCGCCGGTCATCGCCGCGCGCTTCCAGTCGCCGCCGGGCGTCGCCATCTGCGGCGGGGCCAGCACCTCCAGCCGGCTCTTGACGTCGTCCATCAGGTTGAGGATCAGGTGGTTCCTGGTCCAGGCGTACGAGTCCAGCGAGGTATGCGCGTCGGGTTCGAACAACACGGTGAAGTGGCGCTTGCCGGCCATGAAGCTGTCGAACTGCGTCGCCAGCAGCGCGCCGGCAGGATAAGTGGCGCCGTCGACGGTCCACGGCGAGCGGGTGCGCACCAGCAGCCAATCGCGATGGGCGTCGGCCTCCGCGTCGGCCGGCACCTCGACGCGAACCAGCTTGCCCTCGATGCGCTGGTACAGGTCGCTGTGATAGAAATCCCGGGCGATGGAAACGAAGTCGCGCTCGTAGCCCGGCGTGCGGTCGTGGTACGCGCTGACCGCGAGGTCGCCCGGCTTGCCCTCGTACACCGTGCTGGCCGCCGATAATGGCGTGCCGCGCTTCCAGGCCTTGGCGATGCGCGGGTAGCTCGATTCGGTCATCGAGCCGGGGCCGAAGTCGGTGCCGACGTAGAGGGTGTTTTCGTCGATCCAGCCGACCTGGCTTTTCGCCACCGGCAATTCGAAGCCGCCCTTCACGAACGCCTTGTGCGGAATGCTGAACTCGCGCACCACGGTCGCGTCGCCGCCGTCCGGCGACAGCGAGACCAGGCAGCGTTCGAACGCCGGCTTCAGGCACTCCACGTCCTTGAACACCCAGCGCCTGTTTTCTGCCTTGTTCAGCGCGTCGACGTCCAGCAGCACCTCCCACGCCGGCTCGGCCTTGCGGTACTCGGCCAGCGTGGTGCGCCGCCAGACGCCGCGCGGGTGCGCCTTGTCGCGCCAGAAGTTGTACAGGTGGTCGCCCATGCGGTTGACGTAGGGGATGCGTGCCTCCGAGTCGAGCACCTCGAGGATGCTGTCGCGGGTGCGTGCGAATTCGGCGTTGTCGACGAACTGTTTCGCGGTCGCCGCGTTCTGCTGCTTCACCCAGTCCAGCGCGCGGGCGCCGTGGATGTCTTCCAGCCACAGGAACGGATCGTCGTCGCCGGCGGGGACGTTCGAGGGCGCGGGTTTGGGCGCGGTGTCACGGGCGTGGATGTCGTTCATGCCCGTCAGTGTGACGCCGAGTGCCAGCATCAGCCAGACCGATTTCATCGTGTGCCCCCATGTGAGCGAGTGAACGTAGTGGACGCGACGGGCGCGGCCCGCCGTCAGCCGAGCGTAACCGACCGGGCATGTGGCTGCCCGTGACCAAAGTCGGGCGCGCGGGCCGGAAACAGAAATCCCGCCACGCGGGCGGGATTTCTGCGAACGACGAAGGCGTGGCTTACAGCAACGGAATCAGCAGCAGCGCCACGATGTTGATGATCTTGATCAGCGGATTCACCGCCGGGCCGGCGGTGTCCTTGTACGGGTCGCCCACGGTGTCGCCGGTGACCGCGGCCTTGTGCGCCTCGGAACCCTTGCCGCCGTGGTGGCCGTCCTCGATGTACTTCTTCGCGTTGTCCCACGCGCCGCCGCCGGTGGTCATCGAGATCGCCACGAACAGGCCGGTGACGATGGTGCCGATCAGCACGCCGCCCAGCGCCTTCGGCCCGAGCAGCAGGCCGACCACGATCGGCACGGCGACCGGCAGCAGCGACGGCACGATCATCTCGCGGATCGCCGACTTGGTCAGCATGTCCACCGCGCGCGAATACTCCGGCTTGCCGGTGCCCTGCATGATGCCTGGGATGTCGCGGAACTGCCGGCGCACTTCCTCCACCACCGCGCCGGCGGCACGGCCGACGGCCTCCATCGCCATCGCGCCGAACAGGTAGGGGATCAGGCCGCCGATCAGCAGGCCGATGATCACCATGTGATCGGACAGGTCGAACGTCATCGGGTGGTACTCGACACCCGCGGCAAGCGCCTTGGCCTTGCTGGCGACATCGAGGTTGTGCGTGTAGTCGGCGAACAGCACCAGCGCGGCCAGCGCGGCCGAACCGATGGCGTAGCCCTTGGTCACCGCCTTGGTGGTGTTGCCGACCGCGTCGAGCGGGTCGGTGACGCCGCGCACTTCCGGCGGCAGGTCGGCCATCTCGGCGATGCCGCCGGCGTTGTCGGTGATCGGGCCGTAGGCGTCCAGCGCCACGATCATGCCGGCCATCGACAGCATGGCGGTGGCGGCGATCGCGATGCCGTACAGCCCACCCAGGCCGTACGCGCCCCAGATCGCCGCGCAGATCACCACCACCGGCATCGCGGTCGACTTCATCGACACGCCGAGGCCGGCGATGATGTTGGTGCCGTGGCCGGTGGTGGAGGCTGCCGCGATGTGCTGCACCGGGCCGTACTGCGTGCCGGTGTAGAACTCGGTGATCCACACGATCAGGCCAGTCAGCACCAGCCCGATCAGCGAGCAGTGGAACAGCGCGTGGCTGGAAACGACGGTGCCGTCGCCGGCGGTCAGGCCTTGCGGCAGCAGGTTGCCGGTGACGAACCAGAACGCGACGGCCGAGAGCACCGCCGACACGATGACGCCCTTGTACAGCGCGCCCATGATCGAGCCGCCCTGTTTCACCTTCACGAAGAAGGTGGCGATGATCGAGGCGATGATCGATACGCCGCCGAGCACCAGCGGATACAGCACGGCGGCAAGATTGTCGGCGAAGGTCAGCCCGGCCAGCAGCATGGTGGCGATCACCGTCACCGCATAGGTCTCGAACAGGTCGGCGGCCATGCCGGCGCAGTCGCCCACGTTGTCGCCCACGTTGTCGGCGATCACCGCCGGGTTGCGCGGGTCGTCCTCGGGGATGCCGGCCTCGACCTTGCCGACCAGGTCGGCGCCGACGTCGGCACCCTTGGTGAAGATGCCGCCGCCCAGGCGCGCGAAGATCGAGATCAGCGAGCTGCCGAACGCCAGGCCGACCAGTGCGTGCAGCGCGGTTTCACCGGCGACGCCGAAGTGGCCCAGCACCAGCCAGTAGCCGGCCACGCCGAGCAGGGCCAGGCCGACCACCAGCATGCCGGTGATCGCGCCGCCGCGGAAGGCCACGTCCATCGCCGCGCCGAGGCCGCGTCGCGCCGCCTCGGCGGTACGCACGTTCGCACGCACCGACACGTTCATGCCGATATAACCGGCCGCCCCGGAAAGGATGGCGCCGATCAGGAAGCCGATCGCGGTCGGCCAGTTGAGGAAAAAGCCGATCAGCAGCAACAGCACCACGCCGACCAGGCCGATGGTGGTGTACTGGCGGTTGAGGTAGGCGCGTGCGCCTTCCTGGATGGCCGCGGCAATTTCCTGCATCCGTTCGTTGCCCGGCGATTGCGCCAGGATCCAGCGCGCGGAGAGCGCGCCATACAAAACCGCCACCACCGCACACGCAACGACGATCCACCAGCCATACTGCTGCAGCATCGGAGCCTCCCCATGGGTTGTAAGTGGCCGTCCGGAACGGGCGGTCCCGGGGAGTATAGGCAGACCTTGTTGCAGGGACCGTTGTGCGACGCAGCGCCGCGATACTTCTTCCAGGTTGCGGCGAGTTCGAAATGGCGCGCGCGGCTCGACGCGGTCAGCGGCCCCCGCCACGGGGGACGACGTGCCGCCGAAGCCAGAGTGCTCCTGTCCGGGCACGGACCCGGGTCATGCGGCTCCAAGGGACTGCCGGTAAAAGCGCTCGACGTCGTCAAGCCGGCATAATTGGGTGCCGGCGGCGAGCAACGCCGCCGTGCCCGCCGCGATACCGAAACGTGCCGCCTCTTTCAAGGAAAGGCCGCGGATCAATCCCACCAGGACACCGGCCAGCATCGAGTCGCCGGCTCCGACTGCGCTTTTTACGGCAACCGAGATCGACGGCAAACGCTCGATGGCGTCCTTGCTTGCCAGAATGGCACCTCTCGCGCCGAGGGATACCACGGCGATCTCGCAACGACCTTGCTCGATCAATTCTCGTGCCGCCTGTTCCTCTTCGCGCTCGCCGCGGATCGGACGGCCCACCAGACTTTCCAGTTCGACGAGACTCGGCTTCAGCAAATAGATGCCGGGACCGGCACTTTTGAGCGCGGGTCCCGAGGTATCCAGCACCAGAGGCTTGCCCTGACGTCTGGCCAGTTCCGTGACACGACCGTAGAAATCTTCGGGAACGCCGAGCGGCAGGCTTCCGCTGGCAACGATGTAGGTGGCGTCGGCTGCTGCGATCGCCAATTCGTCGAGGCAGCGCTGCTGGTCGAGGCTGCCGATCTCGGGGCCGGGAAGAATGAAGCGGTATTGCGCGCCGTGTTCGCGCTCGATGACGTTGAGGCTCTCGCGCGTGAATCCGGTGATGGAGACAGCCTTGTACTCGACGCCCTCCTGATGCAGCAGCTGACCGATCCGATTTCCCGCCGCCCCGCCGGCGGGAAAGACTGCAAGCGCAGCGACGCCAAGCGCGTGAACGGCCCGTGCGACGTTGATCCCGCCACCGCCCGGGTCATAGCGCGGCGTATCGCAACGCAACTTGCGATCCGGGACGATCCGATCGGTCGATGTCGCGATATCGAGCGCCGGATTCATCGTCAATGTGACGATCTTCGTCATGACCATCTCCGCGAGCCAACGAGCGTTGCACCAAACGACGACGAAACCGGAAACCCGGCGATGGAGGAGCAAAGCTTTGCGTCTTGCCCTTGAGCCTTGCCGCGGACCGGTCAGTGCTTGAATGCCGACAATTTCTTCGCCACCGCCGTGTTCTTCAGCCGCCCATACTTGGGCAGACCGTTACGTCCATGGGGCGGGTGAGCTTCACCCTGGATCAATGGCGCCAGATAACGTCGAGCGGCCGCCGTGATACCGAAACCATCGAGGGTGAGAAAATCGGCCGGCATTTTCTTCTCGCGATTGGCGATCTTGTCCAGCGCCGCGGGCTCGATCTTCCAGCGATACGGCGCATCCGACGTCCGCGTGATCACCGGCATCACCGCGTTCATGCCGGCCAGCGCGTATTCCACCGCCGCCTTGCCAACCGCATAGGCTTGATCCGCATCGGTCTTGGAAGCCATGTTGCGCGCCGAACGCTGCAGATAGTCAGGCAGCGCCCAGTGATACTTGTAGCCGAGCTTTTCCTTCACCAGCGCCGCCAGCACCGGCGCCACGCCGCCGAGCTGGCTGTGGCCGAAGGCATCGCGGGTGCCGGCCTCGGCAAGGAACTGGCCGGCCGCGTTGCGCACGCCCTCGGAAGCCACCACGGTGCACCAGCCCACGCGCTCGACGGTGGCCTTCACCCTGGCCAGGAAGGCCGCTTCGTCGAACGTGTTCTCCGGGAACAGGATGATGTGCGGCGGCTCATCCTCACCCTCGCCGGCGAGCCCCGCCGCGGCGGCGATCCAGCCGGCGTGGCGGCCCATCACTTCCAGGATGAACACCTTGGTCGAGGTTTCGGCCATCGAGGCCACGTCCAGGCTCGCTTCCATCGTGGAGATGGCGGTGTACTTGGCCACCGAGCCGAAGCCGGGGCAGCAGTCGGTGACGGCGAGATCGTTGTCCACCGTCTTCGGCACGCCGATGCAGCGGATGTCGTAACCCATCGCCTCGCCCAGCTGCGAAATCTTCAGCGCGGTATCGGCCGAGTCGTTGCCGCCGTTGTAGAGAAACCAGCGGATGTCGTGCGCACGGAACACCTCGATCAACCGATCGTACTCGGCGCGGTTGTCCTCCAGCGACTTCAACTTGTAGCGGCATGAGCCGAACGCGCCGCCGGGAGTGTGCCGCAGCGCGGTGATCGCCGCGGCCGATTCCTTCGAGGTGTCGATCAGTTCCTCGCGCAGCGCGCCGAGGATGCCGTTGCGCGCGGCGTACACCTTCACGCCTTGGCCGCGTGCGGCCTCGATCACGCCGGCGGCGGTGGCGTTGATCACCGCGGTGACGCCGCCGGACTGGGCGTACAGCAGGTGGCCGGTAACGGCGGGGGAACGGCGGCTCGGGCTCATGGGATCCTCGATCAGGCGGTGGAAGGGTGGCGATGGCTGCCGGCAAATCTTTTTGTGCAACAAGCACTTGGCTGGGTGCGACGAAGGTCTCTGTTTGACGGCACCCGGTGCAGCGGCTAATTTGACGGACAATTCTAGGCATCGGGCGAGCTGTCGCAGTGTGCGACGGCCCGCCGAACTTGTGGAGCATTATGCGACTCGTCCTACTTGGTGCGCCCGGCTCGGGCAAAGGTACGCAGGCGGCGCGGCTGAAGACGGCGCTGGGCGTTCCGCATATCTCGACCGGCGACATGCTGCGCGCCGCCGTCGCCGCCGGCACCGCGATGGGACTCAAGGCCAAGGCGGTGATGGACGCCGGCCAGCTGGTTTCCGACGACATCCTGCTCGGCATGCTGGAAGAGCGCCTGGCCCAGCCCGATGCGAAGGCCGGCTTCATCCTCGACGGTTATCCGCGCAACCTGGCCCAGGCCGACGCGCTCGACCACCTGCTGGCCAAGCTCGGCCAGCCGCTGGATGCGGTGGTGAAGCTGGACGTGCCGAACGAGGCGATCATCGGGCGCTGCGAAATCCGCTTCAAGGCGGAAGGCCGTGCGGACGACAACCCGGACACCGTGCGCAAGCGCCTGGGCATCTATGCCGAGCAGACCGCGCCGGTGGCGGACTTCTATGCCAGCCGCGGCAAGCTGCAGGTGGTGGACGGCGTCGGCGAACTGGCCGAGGTCACCGCGCGGATCGAGCGCGCGTTGCACAACGAAGCCGCCGCGGCGAACGGCTGAGCCCACGGGCCCGCCCCCTGCAAGGCGCGCTCCAAGGAACCGCTCACCATGCGTCTGCACATCCTCGGCATCTGCGGCACCTTCATGGGCGGGGTTGCCGCGCTCGCGCGCGAGCTGGGCCACACGGTCGAAGGTTCCGACGCGAACGTCTATCCGCCGATGAGCACCCAGCTCGAAGCGCTCGGCATCGGCCTGATGAGCGGCTACACCGCCGAGCACCTGCAGCCCCGACCGGACCATGCCCGACCTGACCTGGTGGTGGTCGGCAACGCGATGACCCGCGGCAACCCGGCGGTCGAATACATGCTCGACGCGCGCCTGCGCTACATCTCCGGCCCGCAGTGGCTGGGCGAGACCGTGCTGGCCGACCGCGACGTGCTGGCGGTGGCAGGCACCCACGGCAAGACCACCACGACCAGCCTGCTGGCACACCTGCTGGAAAGCGTGGGGATGGCACCGGGTTTTTTGATTGGCGGTGTGCCGGGGAATTTCGGGGTGTCGGCGCGATTGGGACGAATAGGGCCGCGCGGCGCCCAGAGTCCCCCTTCCGGTGCTGCGCACCTCCTTCCCCCGCGGGCGGGGGGCGTGAAGGTGGAGCAGTCTTCGACTGCGCCCTTCGTGATTGAAGCGGACGAATACGACACCGCGTTCTTCGACAAGCGCTCGAAGTTCGTGCACTACCGCCCGCGCATCGCGATCCTCAACAACCTCGAATACGACCACGCGGACATCTTCCCCGACGTGGCCGCGATCCAGCGCCAGTTCCATCACCTGGTGCGCACCGTGCCGGGCAACGGCCGGTTGATCGTCAACGCGCACGACGAACGACTCGCCGAGGTGCTGGCGATGGGCTGCTGGACGCCGGTGGAAACGTTCGGCATCGGCTGCGGCGACTGGCAGGCCACCCTGGTCGAGACGGACGGCTCGGTGTTCGCCGTGCACCATGCGGGCGAGCTGATCGGCGAGGTGCGCTGGTCGCTGTTGGGCCATCACAGCGTGATGAACGCGCTCGCCGCACTGGCTGCGGCCGCCGCCGCCGGCGCCGATCCGTGCGCACTGTTGCCGGCGTTCGCCGGCTTCGAGAGCGTGAAGCGGCGGATGGAGCTGATCGGCGAGGTGAACGGCGTGCGCGTCTACGACGACTTCGCCCATCACCCCACCGCGATCGCCACCACCCTGGCCGGGCTGCGCGCGAAGGTCGGCCAGGCGCGCATCCTGGTCGCGCTGGAGCCGCGTTCCAATTCGATGCGCCAGGGCGCGCACGCCGAGGCACTGGCGCCGTCGCTGGCCGACGCCGATGCGGTGGTGTTCCTGCATCGGCCCGAGCTGTCATGGGATGCCGGCCGCGTCACCGCGGCGCTGGGCGGGCGCGGCACGACGGCGCCGACGGTCGATGCGCTGATCGCCGCCCTGCGTGCGCAGGCCCGACCCGGCGACCAGGTGATCTTCATGTCCAACGGCGGTTTCGAAGCGGCGCCGCGCCGC
>CAVPQF010000075.1:0-16169 GCA_963707225.1 uncultured Gammaproteobacteria bacterium | reverse complement strand
GACGCATTGTCCCGGGTGGCGCTGGAGACGCTGGCGATCTTCCGCGACGAGCCGGTGCTGGAACGCAACCGTCAGCTGGCCGCCCACCTGGCCCGACGGCTGCAGCCGCTGCGCGCGCACCCGCACGTCGCCGACGTGCGCCAGGCCGGCATGATCGCGGCGCTCGAACTGGTCGCCGACAAGGCCAGCCGGCGACCGTATCCCGCAGAGGAACGGCGCGGCCTGCGCGTCTACCTGCACGGCCTGCAGCACGGCGTGCTGCTGCGTCCGCTGGGCAACGTGGTGTATTTCATGCCGCCCTACGTGGTTGCCGAACAGGACATCGACCTGCTGGTCGACACCGCGATCACCGGGATCGAGCGCGCCGTCGCGGACTGAATCCGGGGCCGCTCAGTGCCCGCGGACGGTGATGCGCGGGTCGAGTTTCTGCAGCGCGCGGGCCAGTTCGGGTTCGCCCGTGCGCTGCAGGTCCTGCTGGCTGTAGCTGCGCCCGTTCACCGGCAGGCATTGTCCCTTCTTCACCGGTATCCGGCTGCCGGTATCGCGGATGCAGTTGCGGTCGTCCGGCCGCGCGGCCTGCTTCTGGCCGGACGATCCGGCGGACGGCGGCGAAGCCGGGGCATTCTGTGCCAGCAGCATGGTGCTTGCGCCGCAGCCTGCCAGCAGCATGGCGGAAACGAGAACGAACCTGGACATGTGGCCTCCGGCTCGCAGGGGGGGAATGCGGCGAGCGCGCATGGGGAGTACATCCATGCTGATACGACGCGCCGGCAGGTGCAAGCCGTGGCGCCGGGTCGTCCCGCAGTCATCCGCCAGGACATGGCAGGCGCGCGCCGCGCTATGCTGGGCGGCCGTTCCCGCCCAGCCCGTTCCGATGCGCACGATCCGTATCCACGTCGACCAGCCGCTCGCCGTCTCCGGCGAACCGAACCTGCCGCCACAAGCCGCCGAGCACGTGGCGCGCGTGCTGCGCATGAATCCCGGCGACCCGCTCACCGTGTTCAACGGCGACGGCCACGACTACGCGGCGGTCATCGTCGCGGTGGGCAAGCGCGAGGTGACCGTGCGGGTCGAATCGAAGCAGGTTCTGCAGAACGAGTCGCCGCTGCCGCTGACCCTGGCCCAGGGCGTGGCGCGCGGCGAGAAGATGGACCTGATCGTGCAGAAGGCGACCGAGCTGGGCGTGGCGCGCATCGTGCCGCTGCTGACCGAACGCTCGGAGGTGAAGCTGGACGCCGCCCGCGCGGAAAAGCGGCTGGCGCACTGGCGCGCGGTGGTGGCCAGCGCCTGCGAACAGAGCGGCCGCGCGCGCCTGCCCGAGATCATGCCGGCGCTGCCGCTGGCGGCGTGGCTGGACACCCTCGCCGACGATGGCGCGCTGCGCCTGGCGCTGCTGCCTGAGGCCAGCCGTTCGTCCCGCGAGCTGCGATTCACCGCGGCCGGCGGCCTGCTGGTGGTGGGGCCGGAGGGCGGCCTGGGCGAACGCGATGTCGCTGCGCTGACGGCGGCCGGTTTCGACGGCCTGCGGCTGGGGCCGCGCATCCTGCGTACGGAAACCGCCGGGCTGGCCGCGCTGGCGGCGCTGCAGGCCTTGCACGGCGACGGCTAGCCCGTCGCCTGGCTTCAGCTTCAGTCGTCCGAGTCGGACGACTCCATGGACTCCGCCGGGGACTCCGCCGGGGACTCCGCCGGTTCGGCGGCGTCGAGCAGGTCCAGCAAGGTGGCCTCGATCCATTCCAGGTCGGGAATCATCGCCACGTCGTCGCGCACCAGCACGTGCGCCCGCACGCCTGGCGGCAGCGGCTTGCCGTCGTGGGTGGGAATGATCAGCTCCGCATTCAGCGTGGTCAGGCGCGGGAAGCCCCGGGTCAGCACGGCGATGAACGGCAGTTTCGGATTGCCGCCGAGCGCCTTCAGCACAGCCACGCGCACGCTCAGCTCGGCATCGCCTTCCTCCGTGCCGGCCAGTTCGGTGAACGACACCAGCGGCACGCGCCAGCCGCGCCAGGCGATCCGGCCAAGCAGCCACCCGGGTGCACCGGCCACCGGCTCGGGCGTGCTCTGGGTGATCACTTCGGCGATGGTGGCGTTGGGCAGCAACAGGCGCAGGTTGCCCACCGGCACCAGGACGCAGCGGATTTCACGCGGCAGCGGATCACTCATGGAAACACCTCGATCAGGTGCGCCGCCAGTTCGAGCGGCGTACCGGAAAAACTGACCAGTCGCTCGGCGAAGATTCCGCTGACCATGTCGGCAAAATGTTCCCCGGACGACGACTCTACCCAGACCCGGCCACCGCGATCATGGATCGCCTGCGCACCGGCCACGGCATCGTTGCCGCGCCCGGCGAACACGATCGCCAGCGCATCGCGGCCGAACGCATTCGCCGCCATGGTCAGGCTGGCGTCGATCGACGGCTCGGACGCCGCCTCGGCGGCGTTCGCCTGCAGGTCGATGCTGCCGTCACGGCGCAACCGCACCTGCTGCCCGGCCGGCACCAGCAGTACCTCGCCGGGCCCGGCGCGACCGCCCTTGGCCAGCCGCACGGGCAACGCGCAGTTCGCGGCAAATTCCGCCACCAGCGAGGCATCCGACTGCCCGCCCAGGTGCTGGGTGAGCAGGAAGGTCAACCGCGTCGATGCCGGCAGCGCCGCCAGAAACGTGCATACCGCGTCGATGCCATCGATTGCGGCGCCCAGCAGTACGATCCGGCTCAACGCGCTGCCGAGGTCGTCGAGCACCATCTCGTATTCGCGTTCATGCACGTATGCCTGCGGCGCGATCGCTTCCTCCATCGACACCAGCTCGAGACTCATCCTCGGTTCGAGATCGGCGGCAACGGCCTCGACGTCGGGCGCGAGGAAATCGGCAGCGCTCAGCTTCTCGACTCCGAACACCGCGGCATCGAGCCTTTCGGGAGACACCGCCTGCAGGGCATCGTCGTCCACCAGTGCCCAGCCATCGGGAGCACGCACGCGCGGCGCGCTGTCGGCCACCGCCGGCTGCGCCGCCGAAGCCGGTATCTCGGCAGCCGCGGCATCCGTCAGCGACGACAATTGCAGGTGATCCACCTGGAACGCCGGTGGCGTCACGCGCGAGGGAGCCAGCGCCGCCACGGGGATCGATTCGACCGGCGTCGCAGCAGCCGCGTCCACCGGCGGCACCCCGAAGTTTCCATCATGCAGCGGCGGCAGTTCCTCGCCGTCGACAAAGCGCAGGCCCGGGCCGGATTCGGCGTCGTCATCCGTCGGCAGTTCGCCGGAAGCCAGCAAGGCTTCCAGTTCCGCCGCCAGGCTCTCCGATTCCGCCGCCGCAATCTGCCCGTGCTGGCCATCGGGATCGTCGTGCACCAGGAAATCGGGTTCCGGCTCGGCATCCGCTGCCGGGTCGCCCGCCATCTCGGCCAGTGGTTCCACCGTCGCCCCGGCCATCGGCGGCGCCACCGGGGCGGCCTCGACCGCCGCCGCTTCCGCCGGTACGACTGGCGTGTCGACGCCGGGCGCACCGCCCGGCCGCGGCGGATCGATATCGCCCTCCGCCATCACCTTGACCGCGAGGTGGCGCGCCCAGCGGGCGCGATCCCAGCCGACCAGCGCGCAGCTCGCCTGCGCGTCGTTGAAGACCACGCGCGGACGATCGTCGTCGATCACCTCGTAGAGGCGGTCGAGCGCGTCGTCGGCGCTGTCGTCCAGGTTGACCACCAGCACGTCGGCGCCCACCCGCTGCAGCAATTCGCGGCTGAGGCTGGCCACCCCGCCTTCGTGCACGATCCGCGCGCCGCGTTCGTGCAGCGCCTCGCGCAGCTGGCTGCCCAGCTCGGTGTCGTCAAACAGCAGGGCAACCGCCGGAGCCGTGTCAATCATGAACCGGCTCCACCGCACGCTGCTCCAGCACCTCCCCGATCTGCACCAGCAACTCGGCCTCCTGGTACGGCTTGCCGAGGTAGCGGTCCACTCCGATGTCGAACGCACGCTGGCGGTGCTTGTCGCCGCTGCGCGAGGTGATCATGATGATCGGCACGTCGCGCAGCCGCGGGTCCGCCTTCATGTGGGTGGCCAGCTCGTAGCCGTCCATGCGCGGCATCTCGATGTCCAGCAGCATCAGGTCGGGTACGCGCTCGTGCAGTTTCTCCAGCGCATCGACGCCGTCCTTCGCCGTGCTGACTTCGTACTCGTGACGCTCCAGCACGCGGCTGGTGACCTTGCGCATGGTGATCGAGTCGTCCACCACCATCACCAGCGGCCGCACCTGCACTTCCTCGACCACCGGCGCCTGGACCGCGCTGAGGCCTTCGGCCAGGCGCTGTTCGCGGCGGATGATGCCGTGGCGCACCAGCGGTGCCAGATCGAGAATGATCAACACCGAACCGTCGCCCATGATGGTCGCACCGAGCAGGCCCGGCACCGAGCTGATCTGCGGACCGACCGACTTCACCACGATCTCGCGCGAGCCGAGCACCGCGTCGATGCGGATCGCCGCGCGCAGGTCGCCAGCACGGGTCAGCAGCAGCGGCTGCTGCTCTTCCTCGGTCGGCAGGCCCGGCGGCAGGCCCAGCAAGTCGGCCAGGTCATGGATGCTGTAGGCCTCGTTGCCGTACTGGAACGACGGCTCGTCCTGGGCCATCAATTCGGTCAGGTCGTCCGGATTGACCCGTGCCACGCCCTGCACCGAGGTCATCGGGATCGCGAACGTGGCCTCGCCGATGCGCACCAGGATCGCCTGGGTCACCGCGAGGGTGAACGGCAGGCGCAGGATGAAGGTGCTGCCCTTGCCTTCCTCGGACTCGATCGACAGCGAACCGCCGAGCTGCTTGATCTCGTTCGCCACCACGTCCATGCCGACGCCGCGGCCGGCCAGCTGGGTGACCTGGCTGGCGGTGGAGAAGCCCGGCTGGGTGATCAGCGAGAGCAGCTGGTTGTCGGTGGGCCGGGTCTCGGCGCGCAGCAGCCCGCGTTCGATGCCGCGCTTGCGGATCGCCTCGCGGTTCAGGCCGCGGCCGTCGTCGCTGACCCGCACCACCACCTCGGTGGCCTCGCGCGCCACCGTGATGTGTACCGCGCCCTCGGCCGGCTTGCCGAGCTTGCGGCGTTCGGCCGGGGTCTCGATGCCGTGCGCGATCGCATTGCGCAGCATGTGTTCGAACGGCGCCTTGATCCGATCGAGCAGGTTGCGGTCCATTTCGCCGTGGGCGCCGTCAACGTGGAGCTGGGCGTGCTTGCCCTGCTCCTGGGCGGCCTGGCGCAAGGTGCGGCGCAGGTTCGGCACCATCGTGTCGAACGGCAGCATGCGCGTGCGCAGCAGGCCGTCCTGCAGCTCGGTGCTGACTCGCGACTGCTGGATCAGCAGGGTCTCGGCCTGGCGGGTCAGCTCGTCCAGCATGTTCTGGATCGACACAAGGTCGGATACCGACTCGGCCAGCGCACGCGAGTACTGCTGCAGTTGCGAGTAGCGATCGAGCTCGAGCGGATCGAACGCGGTCAGGCCTGCTTCGCGGTGCTCGCGCTGGAAGCGCGCGATGATCTGCGCCTCGGTCTCGATTTCCAGCATGCGCAGCTGGCTGCGCAGGCGCGCGACGGTCTGTTCGAGTTCCACCAGGTTGAAGCGGTAGCCGGCGACCTGCTGCTCCAGTCGCGACCGGTAGATCGCCACTTCGCCGGCATGGTTGACCAGGCTGTCGAGCAGGTCGGCGCGGACGCGGATCTGTTCCTGCGAGGAGCGGACTTCCTCCTCTACCTCTGGCATCAGTTCGGGCAGGTCGAGATCGCCCGCCACGGAAACCGTCGGCAATGGCGCCGCCGGAACCAGCATGGGCGCCGGTGCCACGTCGTCGGCCAGCGCCGTTTCGCCGGCCAGCGCCAGCAGGTGGTCGATCATGGCCTGCGGGTAATCGGTGGCCTGGCCTTGCGCCACCTGCTGAACCAGGGCGTGCAACTGGTCGAAGCTCGCCTCCATGGCGGCGATCAGCGGCCCGGTCTTCGAGGTATCGCGGATCGGCTTCTCGAGCAGCGTCTCGATTGCATGGCTGAGATCGCCCACCGGCACCAGGCCAGCGATGCGCGCGCCGCCCTTGAGCGTATGCAGGTCGCGCTGCAGTTCCGACACGTGCACCAGTTCGGCCGGCTCGGCATGCCACTGCGCCAGCACGCCATCGGCGTGGTCGAGGATCTCGCGCGCCTCGTCGATGAAGACTTCCAGCAGATCGGCATCGATCTGGCCGGACCCGGCCAAGGGGTAGGCGGGCTCCTGCGCCGCGGCACCGGTCGCCTCTTCCGCGGCATGGCTGGCTGCTGCCCGCCCGGCCGCTGCCCTTTCCTCGGCCAGCTTTTCGGCAGCAGCCTTTTCGGCTGCCCGTTGCTCCGCCATGACTCGTTCGGCCGCCGCTTGCTCGGCTGCCAGCTTTTCGGCGGCCTGCTCGGCTGCAGCCCGTGCCGCTGCCTGTTCGGCCGCCAGCTTCTCTGCGGCGGCCTGTTCGGCCGCCAACTTTTCTGCGGCGGCCTGTTCGGCTGCCAGCTGCGCTGCCGCAGCCTGTTCGGCCGCCAGTTTTTCGGCAGCGGCCTGTTCGGCAGCCGCCTGTTCGGGTTCGAAGGCACCCAGTGCGGCCACCAATTCGGCGGTCAGCTCGGCATGGCGTGCCTCGTCGAGGTGGATTTCCTGTGCTTTGCCGGCATCGGCCGAAGCCCCGGTAGATGCTGCCTCGGCCTGCGCCGCCATGGCCTCGGACATGCCGGCCTCCAGCGAGGCGGCCATGATCGCCTGGTCGACGCCGACATCCTCGGCCGGGGTAACGGCTTCCGCAGGCTCGACTTCGTCGGCCTGCGGTTCGAACACGACGTGCGCCACCTTCGATTCCGGGTAGTGGTCGCGCATGCTGGCGATCTGCGCGGTGAGCGCATCGGCGTTCGGCAGCTGCGGCTCGGCCACGTCGAACTGGCCCATCACGTGATCGACCACGTCGACCGCCTGGCTCAGCAGACGCACGCCATCGGACGACAGCGGCAGGTTGGCGGCGCGCAGGCGCTTGAACAGGCCTTCCAGCGGCGACAGCAGCTGCGTCAGCAACGGGATGTCGACCATCGCGATCGCGCCATGCAGGGTATGCACGGCCCGCAGCAGTTCTTCGCCGATCGGCAATTCGTTGTCGCAACGCTGGACTGCGGCGCGGATGGTCTGCAGGTACTGCGCCACTTCGCTGCGCAGGATCTCCAGCAGCACCGGGTCCACCGGCGGCATCACCGGCATCGCCATGGCCTGCACGGGTTCAGCCGGCTCCGGCATGGCGGATACGGCGCCCGCATCCGTCAGGCTCGCGGTAGGTACGCCCTCGATCGCCACGTCGGCACGCGGCACGCGCCGGCGCACGATGCGGCGCACGGTTTCCATGGCCTGCGGCGCATGGTCTTCCAGGCGCGCCTGGTTGCCGGCAGCAAGCAGCTCGGCGGTATGCATGATCGCACCGAGCGGCACGTTCGGCGCACCCTCGCCCTTGAGGGCGGCCAGCAGCGGCGGCAAGGCATCGATCGCGTGCCGCACCAATGCCTGCACGCTGGTGCCCGGCTCGATGGTGCCGTCCAGCACGCGATTGAGCATGTCCTCCACTTTCCACGCGAACTCGCCGAGCACGCCGGCGCCGACCAGCCGGCCCGAACCCTTCAGCGTGTGGAACGAACGGCGGATGCCGACCAGCGACGAGGTCTGCGCGGGATCGGCCAGCCAGGCCTTCTCGGCGTTGCGCAGGTTGTCGATCTCCTCCTGCATCTCTTCCAGGAAGATCTCGCGGATATCGTCGTCGATGCCCTCGGCGTTGATGTTGAAACTGGTGTTCGCCGCCAGCGCATCGCGCACCGGCACCTGCTCGACCAGTTCTTCCTCGATTTCGATCCAGTCGTCGCCCGGCTCGTCGGACCCGGCGTGATCCAGGGCGGCCGGTGCGGTCGCTTCGGTCTGCGCCAGGCGCAGTCCGTCCAGGTCGTGCATGGGCGCCGCAGGCGCCTGGCTGTCGCCGATGAAAAGGTGACCCAGGTCGTCGCCCGGCAACAGGCTGACGGACTCGGACAGCTCCGGATGCTGCTCGTCCCCGCCAGCGTACCCGGCAGGTGCCGCCGCTTCCGCCGCGAAGGCTGCCATGGACGCTGTGCGCGCCGACGGCACGGGCCAGTAGCCGAGCAGGCCGAGACTGTGCTCGGCCACGTCGAGGATGTGTTCCAGGCCGCCGCGATGCTCGCGCGCGGCCTCCAGGTAGTACTCCAGCGCCGCCAGCGCATCGGCCAGATGATCCATCTGCGCACTGCCCGGCACGCGCCGGTCTTCCAGCAGTTCGTAGCCGATGAAGCGGCCCACGCCCTGGGCCAGCTCGGCCGGACGCGGCGACGACAGCATGCGCATGGCGCCGGCGACCTCGTCCATCAGCACCGACGCACCGGCCAGCCGGTCGTGCTCCCAGCCGGATTCGACGAACGCAACGATCGCGTCCTTGACCTTGCCGGTATTCGCGATCGCTTCCTGCATCAGCGTGGTGACGACACCCATCGCCTCGCTGCGCGGAAGGGCGTGCATCGTATCGCCAGCATCCGCCTCGTCCTCGGAACCCAGGCTCTCGATGTGGTCGTCCAGCGATGCCTCGACGTACAGCAGGGCGCCGGCCACGTCGAGCAGGGTCTCCTCGTCGGCCGCACGCATGCGGTTGGCGATCTCGTCGAGCACCCGCCGCTGTTCGGTCACCACCCGGCGCGGCACCGCCAGCGCCAGCATGCCCAGCGTGTCGCCGACGCGCTCGAGCACTTCGCCCTGCGCGGCCAGCTGTGCCGGATCGCCGTTCTGCTGGCGCAGGAACAGGTCCAGCGCTTCCTTGACGCGCAGCAGGTCGTCCTTCAGCGCGCGCGACACCGAATCGAGCAGCGCGCGGTTGTGCCCGGCCATCGAGCCGCGGGCATGTTCCAGTTCACCGGCGTCGGGCAGCAGGCCGTCCAGCGCGTAGGTACTGCGCAGCAGCTCCATCTGCGGGCTGCGCTGCTTGGCCTGGGCCACGATGTAGAGCAGCTTGCAGGCCACGTCGTCCGCATCGCCACCGCGCAGGCTGTCTTCGCCCTGCTCGATCAGCAGGCGGATGTTGCGATCGACCCTGCCGATCAGCTGGCGCACTTCGCCGGCATAACCCTTGAGGGAACCTTGTTCCAGGCCTTCCAGCACGCCGGCGGCGATCCACCACAGGCGCCGGCCATGCACGTGATGGCAGCGCGCGGTGATCGCCAGCAGGGTCTTGCGCATGTTGACCAGCTGCTGCGCGGCGTTCTGCCCGCGGAACCAGCCGAGCAACTGCTGCTGGAAGCGCAGGCGCAGGTCCACCAGCTCGCCGCGGTGCGCTTCGGCATACGCTTCGCTCATCGCCGCGGGCGCCTGCTCCGGCAGGAACGCATCGAGGTTCGGGTGGAACATCGCCGATTCGGGCAGCGGCTCCTGCTCGCGGCTTGCACGCAGGTCGTTCAACAGCGGCAGCAGCACCACCGGCACATCGCGGTGGCCGCTGGACAGCCGTTCCAGGTAGTCGGGCAGCTGCATCAGGCCGCGCATCAGCGCGGCGTAGGCTTCCTCGCGATGGGTGACGTGGTCCTCGAGCAGGGCGATGGCGAGCGTCTCCATCTCCGCCGTCACCATCGCCGCACCATACAGTTCGACCATCTGCAGGGTGCCTTGCACCTGATGCAGGTGATCCGCGCAGGTGCGCATGTAGTCGCGCTTGCCCGGATTGTCGACGTACGACTCCAGCGCCTCGCGGGCGATCGACAAGGTGTCGTCGAGCTCCGGCTTGACCCACTGCAGCGTGGTGAAATCGATGTGGTCTTGAAGTCTCATGCGCCTCTCTCAACGGTTGCACAACGCAAGCATCCTGCAACCAGCGAGACTGCCCCCTGTCTTGTGCTTTTTTCAATCGAACCGAAAACCGCCACGGCCGATGTCAACCCGGCAGCTTGAAGTGCGCCACCGATCGCCGCAGGTCGCTCGCCAGTTGCGCCAGCGTACCGATGGAGTCGGCCGTCTGGCTCGCGCCCTGCGAGGTCTGCGAAGTGATTTCCTGAATCGCGTTCATTGACACCGAAATATCGGTCGCTGCCGCGGACTGCTCTCGCGCCGCCGTGGAGATGTTCTGAATCAGTGCGGACAGATCGTGCGAGACGCGCTCGATGTCGCCCAGCGCGCTGCCGGCGTCCTCCGCCAGGCGCGCACCGGCGACCACCTCGGCGGTGGTCTGCTCCATCGAGTTCACCGCCTCGTTGGTATCGGACTGAATCGTCTGCACCAGCGTCTCGATGCGCTTGGTCGCGCTGGTCGAGCGTTCCGCCAGTCGCTGCACTTCGTCCGCCACCACCGCGAAACCGCGGCCCGCCTCGCCGGCCGAAGCCGCCTGGATCGCCGCGTTCAACGCCAGGATGTTGGTCTGCTCGGCGATGTCGTTGATCAGTTCCACGATCGAGCCGATCTCCTGCGAGGATTCGCCCAGGCGCTTGATGCGCTTGGAGGTCTCCTGGATCTGGTCGCGGATCGAGTCCATGCCGGAGATCGTCTCGCGCACCACTTCGGCGCCGTGCGAGGCGATCTTCACCGAGCGCTCGGCCACGTCGGCCGACTCGGCGGAATTCTTCGACACATCATCCATCGAACTGGCGATCTGGTTGATCGCCGAGGTCGCGGTGCTGATCTGCTGCGCCTGCTGCTCGGCCGCGTTGGCCAGGTGGCGGGCGGTGGTCTGCGTTTCCTGCGCCGAGGACGACACCTGCTCGGAGGTCTCGTTGATGGTGGTCACCAGGGATCGCAGCTCGTCGATGGCGTAGTTCACCGAGTCGGCGATCGCGCCGGTGATGTCCTCCGACACCGTGGTCTTCACGGTCAGGTCGCCTTCCGCGAGCGAGCCCATCTCGTCCAGCAGGCGCATGATCGCCTCCTGGTTGCGCTGGTTCAGCTCGGTACTCTGGGCGAACCGGCGGCGCTGGTCGCGCACCAGGGTGATGACCAGCAGCAGGGCGAACGCCACCGCCGCGACCGCGCCGAGCAGGCCCCACCACACGTTCGGGAACAGCCGGCGCAGCGGCAGCTTGCCGATCTGCTCGGACAGGTCGTTCGCGCGCAGCAGCACGGTCTGCGAATCCAGCGAGGCCTGGTTGCCCGCGCGCTTCACGTCGGCAATGTTGCCGGCGGCCGCGACCAGCTTGGCCACCGGGTCGGCCAGTTGGGCCCAGCTGGCGTCCATGTCGGTGAGGATCTTGCGCGCGTTCGCGTCGTTGATCGGCTTCACGCCACTGTCGGGATTGCCTTCGATCAGGCCCTTCAGCACGTTGCCGTACAGCTGCGCATCGCGGGACAGGCCGTCGGCGGCGGACTGCGCACTGTCGCCACCCTGCAACACTTCCTGCACGCGGCGGATGATGCGGTCAGCGGACAGCATCTGGCGGGACGTACCCAGCATCTGTTCGGAACTGCCGTTGCGCTGCTGCAGGATGTTGACCACCTGCTCCATGCTCGAGTTGAGCAACGGCATCTGCTGCGAAAGGGTGCCCGCGCGCTGCCCGGAATCGAGCACCACCGCCTTGTTGGACAGGATCTTGCCGATATCAGCGTCGAGCTGCTTCCAGGAGGCGTCGAGCGCGCTCACGGCACGGCCGGCAGGCGTGGCGTTGTTGTCGGCGTAGGGCTGCATGCCGCTCTTGGGGTCGCCCTTGTCCAGTCGCTGCACGGCCGAATCGATCGCGTTGCGGGTGGATTCGAGTTCCTTGAAGGAGTCGGTGTTGCCGTCCGCCGATTCCAGCGCGAATTTCGCCGTCTGCTGCGACAGCACCTGGATCTGCGTGGTCAGCGCGATCGCCTGGCGATCCTCGCCGTTCTTCTGGTTGAGCAGGAAGAAGTCCAGCGCCGCGAAACCGATCGCAATCAGCAGCAGGACAATAAGTGCGGTGTAACCGCGTTCCCTGCTGACGCCCCCTGTAGTGCTCATGTTCACCTCATCCGTCTAACTGATTACGCTGCCGGCCCCGCGCAGTGGGTACCGGCCAGGGAATGCTTGTCCCAAGTTTCCGGCCCACACGGGCCGGCCCTTCATGTCACTGCAGCCTGCCCGGCATCAGGCCGCGGCCTGCCGGAAATCCGGTGCGCGCACCAGCCGGTTCATGCTGAAAATGGCCAACTGCTGCTCGCCCACCCGGCTGTCGACGAAGCGGGCGAGTCGCGGATCGTCTTCGCGCCCCGCCTCGCGTCGCTGCTCTTCGTCCACCGTGCGCTGGCCGAACACCTCGTCCACCAGCAGCGCCACGTTGCCGCCGCCCTGGCGCACCACCAGCAGGCGGGCACGCTCGGTGTGCTGCGTGCGATCGCCGAACAGGAAGCGGCCGAAATCGATCACCGGCACCAGGTTGCCGCGCACGTTGGCCACGCCGAGCAGCCACGGCTGGGTGCCCGGCACCGGCGTCAGCGCCGGTACCGCCAGCAGCTCGTTGATCTCGTCAATGCCGCTGACCAGCAGGCGCGAACCGACCCGGAAACCGATCCCGCGCCACAGCCCGGGCGCCTCGAACTTGTCCTGCGTATCCGACGCATGCCCGAGTGACAGCCGCTCGTAATGGGCCAGGATCTCGAAGGGGGTACGGTTGACGGACTGGTTCATTTCTCGCTCGGCAACAATTCGTTGATGCACGCCTGCAGCTCTGTTTCGTTCACCGGCTTGGTGATGAAGGCTTTGGCACCCTGGCGCAGGCCCCATACGCGATCGGTTTCCATCGACTTGGTGGTGATCATCACGATCGGCACGCTCTGGGTCTTCGGGTCGCGCGTGAGCGTGCGCGTTGCCTGAAAACCGTTCATGCCGGGCATGATCACGTCCATGATGACCAGGTCGGGCATGTCGGCGCGCACGCGCTCGATGCCCTCCTCGGCCGTGCTGACGGCGACGACCTGGTGCCCGGCCCGTTCAAGCAGCGTGGTGAACACGCGCACGTCGGTCGGCGAGTCGTCGATGATGAGAATGGTGGCCACAGGTTCCCCCTCAGAATCTGCAGTCAGTGGCTCGATACCGTACTGACGTGGCGATGGATGGCACCAAGCAGCTCGTCCCGCGTGAACGGCTTGGTCAGATACTGCTCGGCACCGACGATGCGGCCACGCGCCTTGTCGAACAGGCCGTCCTTGGAGGACAGCATGATCACCGGCGTGGCGCGAAACTGCGGATTGTTCTTGATCAGCGCGCAGGTCTGATAGCCGTCCAGCCGCGGCATCATGATGTCGACGAAGATGATCGCCGGCTTCTGGTCGGAGATCTTGGCCAATGCCTCGAAGCCGTCGACGGCGGTCAATACCTCGCAACCCTCTTTTTTCAGCAGGGTTTCCGCGGTGCGGCGGATGGTCTTCGAGTCATCGATCACCATGACCTTGAGACCAGCCAAGTCATTAGCACTCATGTTCAAATTCACTTACTCCCCCTGCGGCCCGCCCCGAGCTCAGGATAGGCACCAAGGCATGCAACAGCCATGCCGGATGGTGCGCATGCAAAAAATGTCGAAAACGTGCCGCCGGCAACCGCTCTATGGCGGTGATAGTTGACGAACAGGTAGCGGGCCGAGGGCGCGTAGTCGTAGACCGTCTGGGTCACGATCTCGCCGTGGTTGGTCCTGTTGCCGTAGGCGTTCGACCCGGCGAGGCCGTTGGCCGCGTCGAACGTGAGGGACTGGATGCGCGTCGCGGGGGGCAGCTCCCCCAGCGCCTGCAGGCGCGTCATGTCGCCGCCGAAGCCCAGGTCCAGGATCGCGATCGTCAGCCCGGCCCCTCCCCCGGCCACCCTTCCGAGCACGTCGGCGCCGCTGCGCCACACTCCCTGGCTGCTGGCGGTGGCGTCACCGAACGGCGCGGTGGCCACCCGGGCCCCGGCCACGCCCGGGATGCCTCGCAGGCCGCGGGCGCGCGATGGGTCGGCCACCACCTGCAGGCGCCGGCCGTCGCGCCGCTGGACCTTGAGGCCGCTGCGCCGCAGGCCCGCTGCGACCCGCTCGACCTGGCCCGGGCGGGCGTCGACGGTCAGCGAGGCGGGAGCCGCCGCGGCGCCCGCGGCGCCGGCCGCGAGCGCGACGGCGGCCGCCAGGCCGAGCCCGGCGACGAGAGGCGCGCACCGGCTCAACGGGGTCTCCGCAGGGTCCGGGTCCGCGTGGCGACGTTGCCGGCCATGTCCTCGGCCGTGACGACCAGCCGGTTGGCGCCACGCCGCAGCGAGGGCAGGCGCACGCCCACCACCGGCCGCCGGACCAGCCGCAGGCTGCGTCCGTTGAGGGAGATCCGCACCTGGCGGATCGTACCGGCGTCGCGGGCGCGCACCCTCACGACCCGGGTCGCCCGCGCGCTGACCCGCACCCGCACGGTGGGCGCGGTGGTGTCGGCGCGCACCATGCCCGCCCCGAAGACCGGATCGAAGCCCGGGGCGCCGAGGTCCAGGGCGCCCCCCACGAGGAGCGCGCGCAGGGTCGCGCGGTCGGCGGGCAGGCCGGCGGCGATGCGGGCCTGGCGCAGGAGGACGGCCACGCCGGCGACGTGGGGGGTCGAGGCCGAGGTGCCGGCCGTGCCGGGCCACTCCGGGTTGGAGGTCACGTAGGTCGGGGCCACCAGGTCCGGCTTGCCCTGGCCGGCGCGCCCGTTGGAGGAGTAGGGCTCGATGGCCGTGCCGGTCCACTTGACCGCGCCCACCGAGATCGCGCCGGCGGCGTCGCCCGGCGTCGGGATGCTGCCGTCGGCCACGGCCATGGCGCCGAAGCCCACGGTGCGCGAGAACAGGTCCAGCTCGACCGGGGGGCCCGACTCCTGGCGCACGACGACCCGCCACGCGCCCCCGTTGGTCACGAGGCCGCCGGTGACGGCGTTGGTCGCCGATGCCTGCGTGCTGCGCTGGACCTCGCCCCAGGCACCCGTCGCGTCCTGCCGCTCGACGGCGACGCTGGCGGTGACCGACGGCGAGCCCCAGGCGAGGCTGAGCAGGAGGGGGTCCCCCGGGTTCGGGGCGATCGGGATCGCGACCCCGATGGCCGGGGCGACGCCCCGCCAGTGGCGCTGGGCGAAGTTGCCGGCCGAGTTCACCCAGAGGACGCCGGCGGCGGCGGCGGCGTCCACCGCTCGGGCGGCCGGGCCGGTGCCGTCGAAGGGCGGCGTCAGGAAGGAGTTGGAGTGGGTCGCGATGGGGATGCCCTGGGCCGCGATCCAGGCGGCCGCCTCCGCGAACTGGTCCATCGTCCGGTAGCCCACCAGCACCAGGTGGGCGTCGGGCGCCATGTCGTGGATCAGCTCGGCCATCCGCACCCCGTGGGGGCTCGGGAGGCCGAACTCGTCATTGCCGTCCAGACCGCCCGCCGGATCGAACAGCTGGACGGTCATGTGCTGCCGCGGGGGCAGCTCGCCGAGGGCGGTGGAGCGGTCGAGGCCGGCGAAGCCCTTGTCGATGACGGCCACGGTCTGACCCTGCCCGAGGACACCGCGGCTCCAGAGGGCGTCGGCGCCGACGCGCACGCCCCCCTGGCTGATGAGGGCGGCCGACGCCGAGGGCGCGAGGATCGCGCCCGCCGCGATGGCCGCGATCATGGGCGAGAGAATCCTCACGGCGCGTGAAGCAATCAGAACGACGCGCGGCCGTCCACCGCGTCGGGTGGACGGCCGCATGCGATCGTCGGGGTGTCGCGCGTCGCTACTTGACGCTGACGACGCCCCCGGCCTCCTCCAGCTGGGACTTGATCTGGTCGGCCTCCTCCTTGGCGACGCCCTCCTTGACGGCGCTCGGGGCGTTGTCCACCAGCTCCTTGGCCTCCTTGAGGCCGAGCCCGGTGACCGCGCGGACGACCTTGATCACCTGGATCTTCTTGTCGCCGGCGGCGTCGAGGCTCACGGTGAAGGCCGTCTGCTCCTCGGCGGCGGCACCGCCGCCGTCAGCGGCCGCGGGGGCCGCGGCGGCGGCCACGGGGGCCGCGGCGGTCACGCCGAAGGTCTCCTCCAGCGCCTTGATCCGCTCGGACAGCTCCAGCACGGAGATGCCCTTGAGCTCCTCGATCCATTCCTCAGTCGTCGCCATGTCTGCTCTCCTCGGTGGTCGTGCGTGAAATTGAAAGGGGTGCGGCCGTGCGGTCAGTCGGTGTCCTTCTGCGCCTGCACCGCGGCCA
>CAVPQF010000074.1:0-15231 GCA_963707225.1 uncultured Gammaproteobacteria bacterium | reverse complement strand
CGCCACGTCGCTCCAGTCCGAGGTCGATACCAGGTGATGCATCGACTGGTGGGCCGATCGCACCGCCTGCGGCCGAACGCGCGCCGCCATCGGCTCCACGCTCTTGCGTCCGCCAGGCAGCATCAATCCCTGCAGGTACCATGTTGCCGGTGCTGCCCGATCCGCGTGACCCAAGGCGGCGGCCATCGCCTCGCCATACTGCTCAAAGCGCGCTTCCAGACTGTTGCCCATGACACACCTCCTTGCAGGTTGCTCGAAGATGGCATGAGTATGGCATAATTTGTTAACACAGTAGAACTAGGAGCCTGTCGGGCTTTGGCGGTCGAGTCGAAAATTCGGCTGTGCGAGGACCGATTTTCGGCGATTCGCCGGCCCATAGTGGTTCTATGGGCCAAGAAGCGACGGAAATAGGGACCGCACAGGCGGATTTGCAGACCGACCGGCCAAAGTCCGACAGGCTCCTAGCCCAGCCGGCGCGAGATCGCGAAGAACGCCAGGTTGCCCAGGCCGGTGACGGCCGCCAGTACCGCGATCAGGCCCGGCGTGACCTCCTGCCAGCCGAACCAGGCGATCAGGCCGAAGCCTACGGCCAGCGAGATCAGCACGATGCCCCAGCGCAACGAGGAATGGCGCCGACGCAGCTCTTCGTCGCGCAGCAGCGAATTGACCAGCTCCTCGGAGCCGCCGGCGTTGACCATGTGCCGGCGCACCATCGCGTCGACCACGACCTTGATCGCGTAGACGATGCAGACAAACAAAGTAATCGGGATCAGCACGCCGAAATCCATGGAATTCTCCTGCAGGTAGATGTGGAATGTGGGACCTTCACAGCGATAGATACGGACGGCCTTGCGACGGTTGCAACGGAATGCTTGCAACCGTTGCCCGGCTGCGCGTATCCCTTGCGTCATGGACGACAACCGCAGCAGCCCCGACCGCGAGCTGGTCGACGCCGTGCTGGCCAACCGGCCGGGCGCGTTCGAGCGCCTCGTGCGCGAATGCCAGGGGCTGTGCTGGCACATCATCCAGCGCATGGTGCGCAACCCGGAGGACGCGCGCGAACTGTGCCAGGACACCTTCCTGCGCGTGCACCAGTGCCTGCACCAGTACCGCTACGAGAGCGCGCTGAAGTCCTGGATCGGGCGCGTGGCGTACACCATCGCGTTGCGCCACCTGCAGCACAAGCGCATCCCGCTGGTCGACAACGGTGGCACCGACGACGACTACACCCTGGTGGAGAGCGTCGGCGACGGTTTCGACCTGGAGGCGGCCTGCGCGGACGAGGAAACCCGGCGCCACCTGCATGCGGCGATCGAGCAGCTGCCACCGTTGCAGCGCACGCTGCTGACGCTGTACTACCTCGAGGAGACGACCATCCCGGAGATCGCGCGGATCACCGGCCTGGCCAGCGGCACCATCAAGAGCCACTTGTTCCGCTCACGTTTGCACCTGCGCGGCGCGCTTGAGGCACGAACCGGAGTTGCAGCATGAGCATCCAGCACATCGACGATCACATCCCGCCTTTCGGCGATGCCGCGCAGGAGCGCGAATGGCTGGCGCAGGAAAACGCCATGCGGCGTGAGCGCCTGCAGCTCGACCCCGCCGGCGACGATGCACGCAGCCGGCGCTACCGCCTGCTCGCGCGGACCTTGCGCGAACCGTTGCCGGAGGCGTTGCCGGCGGATTTCGCGTGGCAGCTGGCCGCACGGGTTGCCGCCCGTCCGGACCGGCGAGCGGCGACCGGCACGCGTTTCGAATTCGCGCTGATGCTGGTGCTGGCGATCGTGCTGGCCGTGGCCGCCGGCGCGGTGGTGGCGATGTACGGCGACGCGTGGCTGCCGTCGTTCGCCACGCTCCTGCCCACCCCGCATGCACCGGCCACCCGCTGGCTGCTGGCACTCGCCGGCTGCCTCGGCGCGTCGTGGCTGCTGGGGCAGTGGCAACCGCGCGCGCAAGGGAATACGGACTGAGACACTTGTCTCCACGCACCCGATGCGTGCTCGGCTGCGTAGGGCGGGCACTGCCCGCCGCTCTTGCTACTCGGCAACGCGTCGAAAAGCCGGCGGGCAATGCCCGCCCTACGGTCCTTTTGATCACCTGCAGGAGCGCACAGGGTGCGCTTCTACGGTCGCGCAGCGGGGCGCGTTACAGCTCCAGCACCGCATCCAGCCCGCGATGCAGCCCGACCAGGCCGGACACCTTGCGGATCGCCAGCAACGCACCATCCACGTAGGGTTTCGCGCTGCTGCCGGCGTTGTGGCGGATCGTCAGCGTCTGGTCCGGCATGCCGAAGATCGCCTCGGCACCGATCACGAAGCCGGGCAGGCGCACGGCATGCACCTGCGTGCCGGCCACGCTGCCGCCCCGCGTTTCGCGCATGCCGACGGTCTGCTCCAGCGGCACCTCCAGCTGCGGCTGGCGCACTTTGCCCAGCCGCCCGGCCAGTTCGCGCACCGTGCCGCTGGGAGCATCCGGCTTGCTTGCGGAGGCATAGTCGATGACTTCCCACTGCGGGATGAGCTTCGCCGCCATCTCGGCGAACTTGATCAGCAGCACCGCGGTCAGCGCGAAGTTGCCGCAGGCCAGCACGCCGCGCTGGCGTTCGCGCGCGACGACGTCGATCTGCGCATAGTCCTCGTCGGTGAGGCCCGACGTGCCCACCACCACGTGCGCGCCATGCGCCAGCGCGGCGAGGATGTTCGCCTTCGCGCTTTCCGGGTGGGTGTATTCGACGAACACATCGCACGGCGTGCCCAGTGCCTCGGCCGCGCTGGCGAACACCGGCGCGACGATGCCGGCATCACCCGGCGCCGCGCCCAGCGGCCGGCCGGCATGCCGGCGCGATACCGCGGCGACCAGCCCCAGGTCCGCGCTGGCGGCGATGCCGCGCGCCAGCTCGGAGCCGGCCCAGCCGGTGGCGCCGGCAAGACATACCTTCAGCGACATGGCCATCTCCTCACGCATACGCCGCGACGGCGCACGGCGTGGCGTTCACTTCTTCTTCGGCATGTACAGGTCGGTGATGGTGCCTTCGTATGCTTCCGCGGCCATGCCGATGGATTCGCTGAGCGTGGGATGCGGGTGGATGGTGAGGCCGATGTCGGCGGCTTCGCTGCCCATCTCGATCGCCAGCGCGAGCTCGGAGATCAGGTCGCCGGCGTGCACGCCGACGATGCCGCCACCAACGATGCGGTGGGTTTCCTCGTCGAAGATCAGCTTGGTGAAGCCCTCGGTGCGGTCGATGCCGATCGCGCGGCCGCTGGCGGCCCACGGGAACTTGCCCGTGCCGACCTTCAGGCCCTTCTCCTTCGCCTCGCGCTCGGTCACGCCGACCCAGGCGATTTCCGGATCGGTATAGGCGACCGACGGGATCACCCGCGCGTCGAAGTGGCTCTTCATGCCGGCCACCACTTCCGCCGCGACCTTCGCCTCGTGCGTGGCCTTGTGCGCCAGCATCGGCTGGCCGACCAGGTCGCCGATCGCGAAGATGTGCGGCACGTTGGTGCGCATCTGCGAGTCGACGTTGATGAAGCCGCGCTCGGTCACCGCGACACCGGCCTTGTCCGCGCCGATCTTGCCGCCGTTCGGCGAACGCCCCACCGACACCAGCACGCGGTCGAACAGCGTGGTGGCCGGAATGCTGTCGCCCTCGTAGCTGACCTCGATGCCTTTCTTCGTCGCCTTCGCCTCGACCACCCTGGTTTTCAGGTGCACGCCCTTGAGCTTGCCGCCCAGGCGCTTGGCCAGCGGCCGGATCAGGTCGGCGTCGGCGCCGGGGATGAGCTGGTCCATGAACTCGACCACGGTCACTTCGCTGCCCAGCGCGGCATACACGGTAGCCATTTCCAGGCCGATGATGCCGCCGCCGACCACCAGCAGTTTCTTCGGCACGTCGCGCAGTTCCAGCGCGCCGGTGGAGTCGACGATGCGCTCGTCGTCCCACGGGAACGACGGCAGCTTCACCGACTGCGAGCCGGCGGCGATGATCGCGTGTTCGAAGCGGACCAGCTTCGCGCCGTCCTTCGTCCGCACTTCCATTTCGTTGGGCGAGACGAAGCTGCCCACGCCTTCGAGCGTGCGCACCTTGCGCTGCTTCGCCATCGTGGCGAGGCCGCCGGTGAGCTGGCTGACCACCTTGCCCTTGAAGCTGCGCAGCTTGTCGATGTCGATCTTCGGCGCGCCGAAGCTGACGCCGTGCGCGGCCATCGCCTCGGCCTCGTCGATCACCGCCGCGGCGTGCAGCAGCGCCTTGGACGGGATGCAGCCCACGTTGAGGCAGACGCCGCCGAGGCTGGCGTAGCGTTCCACCAGCACGGTGTCGACACCGAGATCGGCGGCGCGGAACGCGGCGGTGTAGCCGCCGGGACCGGAACCGAGCACGACCAGCTTGCATTCGATGTCCGGCTTCTTTCCAGACGACGCTGCCGCTTGCGGCCCCTTTGCCTCCTCTCCCCCAGCCTTTTTTTCATTTGGGGGAGAGGATTGAGGAGAGGGGCCGGTGCTCGCGGGAGACTCGCCGCTCTTGTTCGCTTCGTTGGAGCTACTCGACGACCCCGTCCCCTCTCCCCTGCCCTCTCCCCGCAGGGGGGAGGGAGATGTGGTGTCGGCTTCGCCGACTGTTCCCAAGATGGCGATCACCGCACCCTCGGATACTTCATCGCCCACTTTGAGCTTCACTTCCTTGATCACGCCGGCGGCGCTGGAGGGAATCTCCATGGTCGCCTTGTCCGACTCCAGCGTGATCAGGCTCTGCTCTTTCGCCACCGTGTCGCCGGCCTTCACCAGCACCTCGATCACCGGCACGTTGTCGTGGCCGCCGATGTCGGGAACCTTGATTTCGATCGTGTTCGCCATCGTCGTCGCCTCCGTCAGAGCAGCAGCCGGCGGATGTCGCCGAGCTGGTTGGCGAGGAAGCTGGCGAAGCGCGCGGCGAGCGCGCCGTCGATCACCCGGTGGTCATAGCTGAGCGAGAGGGGAAGCACCAGCCGCGGCGCGAATTCCCTGCCGTTCCACACCGGCTTCATCACCGACTTGGAGACGCCGAGGATGGCGACTTCCGGCGCGTTGACGATCGGCGTGAAGTAGGTGCCGCCGATGCCGCCGAGCGAGCTGATCGAGAAGCAGCCGCCGGACATCTCGGCCGGGCCGAGCTTCTTGTCGCGCGCCTTCTTCGAGATCTCGGCGAGGTCGCGCGCCAGGTCGAGCAGGCCCTTCTTGTCGCAATCGCGGATGACCGGCACCACCAGGCCGTCGGGTGTATCCACCGCGATGCCGATGTGGAAGTACTTCTTCAGGATCAGCTTCTCGCCCGACTCGTCGAGCGAGGCGTTGAACTGCGGGAATTGCTTCAGCGCGGCGACCGCCGCCTTGATCTGGAACACCAGTGGCGAGATTTTCAGATCCTTGTTCTCTTCGCCGAGCTTCTTGCGGAACGCCTCCATCTCGGTGATGTCGGCGTCCTCGTGCTGGGTGACGTGCGGGATCATCGCCCAGTTGCGCGCCAGGTTCGCGCCGGAGATCTTCTGGATGCGCGACAGCGGCTTTTCCTCGATCCCGCCGAACTTGGCGAAGTCGACCTTCGGCCACGGCAGCAGGTTCAGGCCGCCCACCGAGGCGGCGGCGCCGGCCACCGGGCGCGCGCCCGAAGCGAGCGCGTGCTTGACGTAGGCACTGACGTCCTCGCGCTGGATGCGGCCGCCGCGGCCGCTGCCCTTCACCTGCTGGATGTCCACGCCCAGCTCGCGCGCGAAGGCGCGCACCGCCGGGCTCGCGTACGGCGCGTCGCCGGGCATCACGATGCGCGCATCCATCGGCGGACGTACCTGCGGCGGCACGTCGCCCTCGGGCACGTTGCCCGGCTGCACGCCCTGGCCGGCTATCGGTGAAGGCTTCGGCTCGGCGGGTGCGGGTGCAGGAGCAGGGGCCGGAGCGGGCGGCTGCACCGCTTCGGGCGCACCCTCACCCCTGCGCTCTCCCGGAGCGGGAGAGGGGGACGCGGAGACGGCTGCGCCGTCGACCTCCATAACGGCGATCAGCGCGCCCTCGGAAACCTCGTCGCCGACCTTCAGCTTCACTTCCTTCACCGTGCCGGCGAACGGCGCGGGCACTTCCATGGTCGCCTTGTCCGACTCCAGCGTGATCAGGCTCTGTTCCTTCTCCACCCGGTCGCCGGCCTTGACCAGCACTTCGATGACGGGAACGTCCGCGTGGCCGATATCGGGAACGCGGGCTTCTTTGAGGTCGGCCATGGTGACTCCTGCTGGCGATGGCGTGCCGCTCGGGGATGGCGGCCGCGTACAAGACCTCAATCATAACGAAGGCACGCCCGATCCGTATGCCCGGATCGGGCGGTTCCGCCGATTTCCGGCCACCATGCGCCCGCGTATGCATGACCTTGAGCGCACGCGCAGCCCCGACCCATGCCTTAGGCTGATCCGCAGGCTCAGGCCGCACGGGCGGCGCAGGAAGACACCCATGCTGACGATACGCGACCTGTCGAAAACCTACGCCAACGGCGTGAAGGCGCTGCGCGGCGTGTCGCTGGACATTCCCAACGGCATGTTCGGCCTGCTTGGCCCGAACGGCGCCGGCAAGTCGTCGCTGATGCGCACCATCGCCACGCTGCAGGATCCGGACGAAGGCACCATCAGGCTGGACGGGATGGACCTGCTCGCCGACAAGCACGCCACGCGGTGCCTGCTCGGCTACCTGCCGCAGGAGTTCGGCGTGTATCCGAAGGTCTCGGCCGAGGCGATGCTGGAACACTTCGCCGTGCTCAAGGGCGTCACCGTGAAAAGCGAGCGGCGCGAGCTGGTCGAATCGCTGCTGCGCCAGGTGAACCTGTGGGACGTGCGCAGGCGCAAGCTCGGCACCTACTCCGGCGGCATGCGCCAGCGCTTCGGCATCGCGCAGGCGCTGATCGGCGACCCGCGCCTGGTGATCGTGGACGAGCCCACCGCCGGACTCGACCCGGAAGAGCGCAACCGTTTCCTCAACCTGCTGGCCGAGATCGGCGAGCGCGTGGTGGTGATCCTGTCCACGCACATCGTGGAGGACGTCACCGACCTGTGCTCGCACATGGCGATCATCGGCCAGGGCCAGGTGCTGCTCAGCGGCGAGCCGGTCGAGGCGATCCGTTCGCTGGATGGCCGCGTGTGGCGGCGCACGATCGACAAGGCCGAACTGGACGGCTACCGCGCCCGCATGAACATCCTTTCCACCCGGCTCGCCGGCGGCCGCACCCTGCTGCACGTGCTGGCCGACGCGCTGCCGGAAGAAGGTTTCGAACCCGTCGTACCCGACCTGGAAGACGTCTACTTCGGCCGCCTGCGCGCGCAGGCCGTCGCCCGCGCCGCCTGACGCCAGCTCTTCCGAGACCAGGGACGGGAATACCGCATGTTCTTCGAGATACTCCGCTTCGAACTGCGCCAGCAGCTGAAGGCGCCGCTGTTCTGGATCGTCGCGGCGGTGTTCGGCGCTCTGGCGTTCGCGCTGGCCAGCACCGATGCGGTGGTCGTCGGCGGCGCCAGCGGCAACGTGCTGCGCAACGCGCCGCTGGTGATCGCACGACTGCTCGGCGTGCTCACCGTGCTCAGCATCTTCCTGGTGACGGTGTTCGTCGCCGGTGCGGCGCTGCGCGATTTCGACAACCGCACCGCGGAGCTGTTCTTCACCACGCCGATGAGCCGCGGCGCCTACCTCGGCGGCCGTTTCGCCGCCGGCTATCTCGCCGCGCTGGCGGTCATGCTGGCCTGCGCGCTGGGCGTCGCCGTCGGTGGCCTGATGCCGTGGATCGACGCGACGCGGCTGGGCCCGGCGAGCTGGCATGGCTACGCCTGGGCGTTCGGCGTGATGGTGGTGCCGGACATGCTGTTCATCGCCGCCCTGCTGTTCCTGCTCGCCACCACCACGCGTTCGCTGCTGGCCACCTACATCGGCCTGATCGTCTATTTCGTGCTGAACTCCGTCGTCGGCCTGCTGACCCGCGACGTCAACAATCATTTCATCGCCGCCATGCTGGACCCGTTCGGCGGCCGCACCCTGTCCCTGGTCACGCGCTACTGGTCGGCGGACCAGGCCAACCACGACCTGCCCGCGCTGACGGGCGTGCTGCTGTTCAACCGGGTGCTGTGGAGCGCGGTCGGCGCGGCCATGCTGGGCGTCGCCTTGGCGCTGTTCCGCCCGAACCGCGAAGGCCTGCAGCTGCCGCGGCGCAGGAAGCGGGCGGAGCCGCCGATACTGCGCCCGCAAGCCGGCGCCGCCGCGCTGATCCTGCCGCAGGTGCGCCTGGCCGACGACCTGCGCGCGCACCTGCTGCAACTGCGCACGCAGTTCGCATTCGACGCCCTGGGGGTGCTGCGCGGGGTGCCGTTCCTGATCATGCTGGCGCTCGGGCTGTTCAACCTGATCTTCGCGCTCGCGCTGTCCAGCCAGATCTACGGCACCGCCACCTGGCCGGTGACGCACCAGGTGCTGGAGAACGTGCGCGGCGGCTTCCAGTGGCTGCTGTACATCATCATCACGTTCTACGCCGGCGAGCTGGTGTGGCGTGAACGCAGCCAGCGCTCGGCCGAGGTCAGCGACGCGTTCCCGGTGCCGGACTGGGTGCCGCCGACCGCCAAGCTGGGCGCCTTGCTGGCGGTGATCGCCACGTTCCTGCTGATCGGTGCCGCGGTGGGCATCGGCTGGCAGCTGGGCCACGGCTACACGCACCTGGAACCCGGGTTGTACCTGGCCACGCTGGCACTGGATGCGATCCCGTTCGTGCTGCTGGCGGTGCTGGCGCTGTTCCTGCAGGTGCTGTCGAACAACAAGTTCCTCGGCTACCTGCTGACCATCGTATGGCTGGTGCTGAGCACGATCGGCTTCGAACTGCTGCACTGGGACCAGAACCTGTACAACTACGGCAACGCGCCGGACGTGCCGTATTCGGACATGAACGGCTTCGGGCATTTCCTCCAGGGCGCGTTGTGGTTCGACTTCTACTGGGCCAGCTTCGCCGTGGCGCTGCTGGTGCTGGCGGCGCTGTTCCGGGTGCGCGGCACCGACCACGCCTGGCCCGACCGCCTGCGCGAAGCACGCGCGCGTCTGCACGCGCCGGCGAAGATCGCGCTGGCGCTGGGCCTGCTGGCCTTCATCGGCAGCGGCAGCTGGATCTACTACAACACCAACGTGCTCAACCGTTACCAGAGCAGCGCGGAGCAGACCAGGCAGCGCGCCGACTACGAGAAGAAGTACGCGAAGTACAAGGACCTGCCGCAGCCGCGCATCACGGCGGTGAAGGCCGACGTCGACATCTTCCCGTACCGGCGCCGGCTGGAAATTCGCGGCCGCTACATCCTGGTGAACAGGCACGCTGCGCCGATCGGCGAGCTGCACGTTAACTTCGCCGGCGAGTTCATCGTGAAGTCGCTGGACTTCGCGCCGCACGACACGCTCAGTGCCGACAAGGACCTTGGCTACACCATCTACCGGTTGAAGACGCCGCTGGCGCCGGGCGCGTCGATGGCGTTCGACTTCGATATGGAATACGCGCCGAAGGGTTTCACCAACAGCCCGGAAGGCCAGTTCCTGGTCCACAACGGCACGTTCTTCAACAACACCGTGATGCCGCAGTTCGGCTACCAGACGCAGGCGCAGCTCACCGGCCGCAACGACCGCCGCAAGTACGGCCTTTCCGCCGAGGTGCCGCGGATGCCGAGGCTGGGCGACGAGAAGGCGCGCGCGAACACCTACATCAGCAACGACGCGGACTGGATCAGCTTCGACACCACCGTGTCCACCGCACCCGACCAGATCGCCATCGCACCCGGCACGCTGCAGAAGGAATGGACCGCCAACGGCCGGCGCCATTTCCATTACGTCATGACCCAAGGCGGGATGGACCAGCCGATGCTGCCGTTCTTCTCGTACCTGTCGGCGCGCTACGCGGTGAAGCGGGAGACGTGGAAGGGCGTGGACATCGCGGTGTACTACAACTCCGCGCATGCATGGAACGTGGACAGGATGATCCAGGGCAGCAAGGACGCGCTGGACTACTACGACGCGAACTTCACGCCGTACCAGTTCCGTCAGCTGCGCATCCTGGAGTTCCCGAACTACACCAGCTTCGCGCAGTCGTTCGCCAACACCATCCCGTTCTCCGAGTCGATCGGCTTCATCGCCGACCTGCGCGACCCGTCAAAAATCGACTACCCCTATTACGTCACCGCGCACGAAGTGGCGCACCAGTGGTGGGCGCACCGGGTGATCGGCGCGAACATGCAGGGCTCGACCATGCTCAGCGAATCGCTGGCGCAGTACTCCGCGCTGATGGTGATGAAGCAGAAGTACGGCGCCAACCAGATGCGCAAGTTCCTGAAGTACGAACTGGACGGCTATCTGAGGGGACGCGCGACCGAGAAACTGGCCGAGGAGCCGCTGGCCAAGGTGGAGAATCAGCAGTACATCCACTACAAGAAGGGTTCGCTGGTGTTCTACGCATTGCAGGATTATGTCGGCGAGAACACGCTGAACGCCGTGCTGAAGCAGTTCCTGCTCGACAAGGGTTTCCAGCAGCCGCCCTACACCACCTCGCAGGAATTCGTGGACGCGCTGGGCAAGGCGCTCGACCCGAAATGGCAGCCGTTGCTGGATGACTTCTTCTGGAAGATCACCCTGTTCGACAACCGCCTCACCGACGCCAGCGCGAAGAAGCTGGCCAACGGCAAGTACGAAGTGACCCTGCAGGTGCACGCCGGCAAGGTCCACGTCAACGGCATCGGTCGGGAGACCGCGGCCAAGCCGGACATCCCGATCGAGATCGGCGTGTTCGCTGCCCCTGCCGGCAACGGCAAGGACGGCACGCCGCTATATCTGCGGAAGCGGATGTTGCCCGAAGGCGAAAGCACGATCACCGTGACCGTCGACGGCAAGCCCGCGTTGGCTGGCGTCGACTCCTACAATGAACTGATCGACAAGGTGTCCAGCGACAACCGGCGCGCGGTGACAACCGAATAGGGCCAGCCGGTCGAACTGGCCCGGTGCAATGGATCAACTCCGTGTCGGCACCGGAAAGTCGCCACGGACAATGGTCAGCTCGCGCTGCGGGAATGGAATGCTGATGCCCGCGACGTCGAAGCGCTCCTTGATCGCGCGCAACAGATCGGTCTGAGCGGCCCAGAAGTCGCTTGTGTCTGTCCACGCCCGCACCACCAGATCGACCGAACTCTCGCCAAGCCCGGCCGTCCACACGCCTGGGGCAGGGTCCTTGAGGATGCGTCGATCGGCATCGAACAGCCGCCCGATCTCCGCCATTGCGGCATCGATGTCGTCCTTGTAGCCGATCCCCACCTTCAGCTCGAAGCGGCGGGTACCGCGGCGGTTGTAATTGAGGATGACCTCGCTGCCGACCTTGGCATTCGGCAGGATCGCCTCGCGACCGTCCGGCAGCACGATCAGCGTGTGCATCAGGTTGATGCTGTCCACCGTGCCCTCGATGCCGCCCGCGGTGACGAAATCGCCAACGCGGAACGGGCGGAACACGATCAGCAACACGCCCCAGGCCAGATTGCTCAGCGACCCCTGCAGCGACAGGCCGATCGCCAGTCCGGCGGTACCGAGCGCGGCGACCATCGGCGCCGATGGCACGCCAAGCACGCCCAGCGCGGTGACTACCAGCATGGCGACCAGCACGCCGTAGATCAGGTTGCGCAGAAAGCCGCCGAGCGTGGAATCGAAATTGGCCCGGCCCAGCGCAGCCTGCGCGAAATTGGCCAGTCGGCGCGCGACCCACATGCCGACCAGCAGCACCAGCAGCGCGCCGATCAGGTGCAGCCCCACCTGCACGGCCTGGTCGGTATAGGCGGAAACATCGGGAGCGGTCGCGGCCAGCGCCGCCGGCCTGCCTGAACTGTCGAGCATGGCTTCGCCTCGCGAAGAAGAACCGAAGGCAAGCCTAACAGCGTGGGCGGCGGGAGTCCGTCGCCGCACGATCGGCGGATTCAGAAAGCGGCAACTTTGCTCCCCGCGCGCGTCGCCGGCCCGTGCCGGCCCGCCATCACTCATGGCGCGACGATTCTTCGTGCAGCCGCCGGCGCAGGTGCTGCAGCGAGACGGTCTCCCAGGCCGCCACCAGCACCAGGACCGAACTGCTGGCCAGTCCGAGCGCGAACACACTCGGCGGCTGCCGGACGAGGATGGCGCCAAGCACCGCCAGCAGACCCAGGCCGACCAGGTGCGACAGCGGCAGGTGGGTGTCGTTCACGGTCTTCTTGAACCATGCATTGCCGGCCAGGTACAGCATCGGGCTGCCCAGCAGCACCGCGCCGCTGATCGCGCCGACGCGCTGCTGCGCATCGCGCAGGGTCAGTTCGTCGCCTACCGCGCCGACGATGATGCCGGCGACAATCAGCAGGTGCAGGTAGGTGTAGGCGACGCGTGCGGTGCGGCCCGGATCGGCCGCATGCCGGATCGCATGGCTGCCGCGCTCGGCACCGAGGTCGAAGTAGATCCACCACATCGCCACGCTGCCGGCAAAGGCGCTGACGAAAGTCAGCACCGCCTGCGGCTGCCAGGCGGTGTCGGCGAAACTCGACCCGGTGACCAGCACCGATTCGCCCAGCGCGATGATCACGAACAGGCTGCAGCGTTCGGCCAGATGCCCACCGTCGATGTCCCAGTCCGCCGTGCTCGACCGGCCCAGGCCGGGCACCGCGAAAGCCAGCGCCGGGCCGGCGTATTCCAGCGCCAGCGCAGCCACCCACAACAGCGCGCGTTCCTTCCCGTCCAGCCATCCGCCGAGCAGCCACAGCACGCCGGAAACCGCCAGCCATACCGCGATGCGCTGGAAATTGCGGGTATTCGCCGGCGCCTCGTCGCCCAGCGCCCACAACACGAACAGCGTGCGTCCCACCTGCATGAACACGTACGCCCCGGCAAACAGCAGCCCGCGTTCGCCGAACGCCTCGGGCAGCGCCATCGACAACAGCAGCCCGGCCAGCATCAGCGCCAGCAGCAGCAGGCGTACCAGCGGGCGTTCCGGATCCAGCCAGTTGGTGACCCAGGTGGTGAACACCCATACCCACCACACCGCCAGGAACAGAAACAGCACCTGCAGCGCGCCGACCGCGTTAAGCCCATGCAGCAGCGTGTGCGACAGCTGGGTCACCGCGTAGACGAACACCAGGTCAAAGAACAGTTCGATATTGGTGACCTTGACAGCGCCGGCCGTCCGCGAACGCAGCAGGCTGCGTCGCGTCGGGCGGGCAGGATCGGCGAACGGGGAAGTGCTCACGAGACGGCCTCCGGCAAGGTGCGGTCTTTATCGCACGATGACGCGGGCGCCGCCACGCGCGGCGATTACAGCCGGTTGTCCTCGATCTCGCTGACCCGCCCGTCGACGATCGTCACCACGGTGACGTGGTCGCCGCGGCGGTAGCGCCACTGCTCGCCACCCTGGTGGTTGTCCACCACGCGAACGCCGCCGCGGCGGCTGCCGTGGCTGCGCGACTTGCGCGCGTGCGATTTCGACGTGGGCTTGCCCAGCAGCTCGACCACCCGCTCACGACTGTCGCCGGCGGTGAGTACCCGGCTGCCCACGCGCAAGGTGCTGGACGCCTGCACGGCGGCACTGAACGCGAACAACGCGATGACGAGACGAATGCGCATGACCTGCTCCCTGGCCTGGTTGGAATCCATGAATCCGCCGGCCGCCTCGCGACGGCCATTCGCTCAGCTGCGGCGGTCGTCGATATCGGCGACCTTGCCGGCAATGATCGTCACGACGACCACGTGACCCTTGTCGCGGGCGTATTGCCAGCGTTCGCCCAAGTGCGCACCGAACTTGTTCTCCACCGGCTCCTTGTAGGACGGCGTGCCCAGCAAGGCGACCACATGCGTGGCGGTATCGCCCACCGACAACACCTGCTGCCCTACGCGCAAGGTCTCGCCTGCATGGGCACCCAGGCTGAACGCAAGCAACGGAACCAACAGCAGACTGCGCATGACTTGCTCCTTCGCATGGCGAATGCGTTTCAGAAACCGGCACCGGGCTGGGCCAGGTAAAGCGCTTCTTCCGGCGTATCGGGACGACCGAGCGCGGCGTTGCGATGGGGAAAACGGCCGAAGCGCGCGATCACCTCACGATGGCGCCGAGCATAGTCCAGAAACTCCCCGAACGGTTTGCGCTGTTCCGCCGGCGCGTCCGCGCACAGCGCCTCGAACAACGCGACCGAACGTTGCTGCAACGCCATGTCCTCGGCGTGTTCCAGCGGCAGGTAGGCGAACACGCGCTGCACGGCGGGCAGTTGCCGGTCATCACCGCGGGCCAGGCCTGACAAGGCCATGCGTTGCGCGCTGGCGTCCGCCGCCCAGGCACGCGGATCGTTGCGATACAGGTTGCGCGGAAACTGGTCGAGCAGAATCAGCAAGGCGAGCCAGCCCGATGGCGTAGCCGCCCAGCCGTCCAGCCGGCCGTCGGCAGCGGCCTCGACGGCTGCGCCGAAGCGCTCGCGGATCTGCGCATCGAACGCCGCATCGGCGGCGAACCAGTGGGCGACGCCGGCTTCGGCAAACCAGAAATCGAGGACGTCCTGTGCGGTCGCGGACATCGCCACTCCGTTCAATAGCGCGCGGTACCGGCCAGACTATGCATGTCCAGGTGGATGCCGCGCAAACGCGGCAACTGCCGGCGCAGTGCCAGCGCGGATTCGGCGGGGCGGCGGCGATGGCCTGCTCGAAGCGGTGCAGCAAGGCGCTCTCGCCGTGCGCCAGCACGCGGATCCAGGCGCCGTCGCGGCGCGCGGCGGTACGCATCAGCCAGCCGGCGAGATGCCGATGGACCGTGCCGCGCCAGCTGCCGCGCACGCGCGCCCGGTCGCCGCTGGCGTGCAGTTGTGCCTGCAGGTCGGCGATCAGCAGGTCCAGCGTGTGCACGTTGTCGTTCAGCACCATGCGCAAACCCGGCTCGCATGCCGTCGCGGCATGCCGATAGAGCCGGCGCAGGTCGATGCTGCGCCGGATCAGGGCATGGCAGGTGGATACGGGCAGGTGCCGCGGCATGGCCGCCTCCGGGCGGGTCGATTGGTGCGCCATCCTCGCCCTGGTCCACTTAGGCATCGCGTGAAAATAACTTGACCAATTATTCTATCTGTGGTCTAAAGACGGCATGCATGTCGCCGCCGCCATTCGGCAGATCAAGTCACGCTACCGTGCGCTCGCGCCGTTGATGGATGAACGCATGCGCCGGCAATG